>CAZUJO010000052.1:0-13825 GCA_964619995.1 uncultured Leptospiraceae bacterium | reverse complement strand
GCTCAAGTACGATCGGAGATACATGACCGGAAACAGCTTCTGCCGCAAGTGAAGCGCGGCCCGGCGCCCCGGCCGAGAGCGCGGTCAGCGCGAAGAGGATGAAAAGGATCCGCTTTCTTTGAGCCCGTCGCCGCATCATGCCGTTGAGTCGAAAGAGCAGGTGATTTTATTACAGGGCTCCGCAGAGAAAATTCATGGAAGGAGAGATTTACAGTCGCAATCCTGAGTCTTGCGGCCGCAGGAGCAACTAACGGTCGGCTATCTGGCGCCGCAGTGTGCCGATGAGGGCCGTGACTTTGCTCGAATACCGGGCGAATTCAGAATTTCCGTCAATCATCTGGCCGGTCCCCGGGTTTCCCCTGTCTGCCTCCGCGACAATTGCGCCGGCGCTCCTATGGAACGCTGCATGCGCCAGCCTCAGTTCTTCGAAACAGGGCGCGGCCTTATGATCCAGGCCGTCTCCGTACAGCCATTCCCCGAGTTCGCACTGGTCATCTTTCGATACGATTTCGGCATTGAGAGATCCATCTGGCTGGCGGATGTAGGCTCGCAGTCTGAACTTCCAGTTCACATGAACGGTGACTGCGTTATCGAAGTCCATGAGAGTAGGACCCGCGTTCGGGCTGAATGGATCAAGGATGTTTCTTGTAAAGCTGCGCTTTTGCGGCTTTTGAGAAGCAATCTCGCCCTCTCACGCGGGCGGGGCATCGCCCGCGATCGATTCGGGCGTAAGGTTCAGCCGGGCCGCCAGCTCGCGCAGGTAGTCCCGGTTCAGCAGCCCCGGATGCGGCAGCGTCAGCTCCGGGGAAGTCACTTTTAAGTCGCCTAACGTCAAAATATCGATGTCGATCTGGCGGGGGCCGTACCGGACCGTGCTTGTGCGGCCCAGTGCGCGTTCGGTGTCTTTGCACAGTGCGAGAAGTTCATGCGCCGACAGAGTCGTCTCAATTTCGAGGATCGCGTTCAGAAATCGAGGCTGATCCTCGACGAGTATGGGCGCATTGTCCAGATCGCCTGAGTCGCGCACGATGCGAAGGCCGTGTGCGGCCAGCGCGGCGCGCGCACGGTTCAGGTAGTTCGCGCGGTCGCCCAGATTGCTTCCCAGGGCGAGATAGCCGATCATAGGGCGTGTTTGAGGCGGTGGTCGGGCGCCTGAAGATGGACTTCGCGGCACATTTCGCGCAGGCGGCTGGTCACGCGCCCCTGGGCAATGTCATGGAATGCGTCGATCGGATCGTTTGAGGTAATGATCGTGAGGCGGTTGTAGTCGTAGCGCGAATCAATGATGTCATAGATGAGCTGGCTTTCGAACTCCGTCATCGTCTTTACGCCCAGATCATCGATCACGAGGGCCGGCACGGCTGCGAGTTCCTCCTCGATGCGGCGCCCTTCGCCGTAGAGGTCGGAATTTACATTGAAGGTAGCCTTTACGCGGCTGAGCACGTCGCGGTGCGTCTTGGCAAACAGGACGGGCTTGCGGTAGAGCCGGATGATTTCGTTCAGCACAATGCAGGCCAGATGCGTCTTTCCAGAGCCCGTGGGTCCGTGCACGAACAGGCCATAGGCCTCGTTTCGGCCGAAGCTTCGCACGGTTTCCAGGGCATTGTCGAGCGCCATCAGTGTAGATTCATCGCCTTCGCGGTCTGCCTGGTCCAGGGCCGGCGAGAGGTAGTTGCCCAGGTACCGAGGCGGGATTCGAGCCTGGGAAGAGAGGACGCGGATGCGCTCAATTGCCTGCCGCGCGGGCCGGGCAGGGCAGGCGACAATGCAGTTTCTTTCCTCATCGAAGTACTCGTAAGGGGGGTCCGGAGCCTTGACCTTCGCCTCCAGGCATTTGCAGAGGGCAAAATCGCCCGTTTTCCGACCGGCTCCGAGCGGATCAAAGACGATTCCGAGGCCGCCGCAGACCTTACAGCCTGGATTTCCAAGCTTTTCGGCGTATTCTTCGAGCCGGGTCGCTATCATCGGATCAGTCAAATCGCGCTCCATTTTTTCGTAGAATCATTGATTTATTTGCCTGCACTGGTTGATTCAGGGCATTCTGGGCCCGATAGGTTACCTGATCGGGAAAACACATATTCCTAGATTCATGAAGGTGCGACCATGACAAAAAGAATTTTATCAATTCTTTGCCTCCTCATTCTTCCGGCAGCTGTATATTCGCAGACTCCGGCTCAGCCAGCTCAACCGGCTCAGCCAACGACTGCGCAGCCAACTCAGCCGGCCGATGTGGCGAATCCTGCGAATCCGACTCCTTACGAGCCGACTCCAGGTGAACTCGTTACTGAGGAAGTAAATGAAGCTGAGCTCAGCCCGGAACAAAAAGAAGTCCGGGACAGAAACCTGAAAGCAGAAGAACTGTGGAAGAACGCAGACTACCGCGACTACAACCGCGCGTTTGCTGAACTGCACCAGCTCTCCAAGGCTTTCGCAAACAACAAATACCGTCTCTCGCTGTCTGCATACCAGTCCGGCGTGAACACCATCATCAAGATGCGTGACGAGGTAGAACTCTATCGTAAAGAGTCTGCTGAAACGAAGCGTCTGAATGAAAAATGGTACTGGCAGATCGTTGACCGCAAGGCCAAAGAAGAGCGCGTTCTTTCCAACATGAAGCGCACAGCCAAGCTCGAAGCGGTAACATACTTTACAAGAGCCATCAATCACCTCGACGAGATCAAGAACCCGGACCTTCGTGAGAAGCCCGCTTTCAAGAAACTTCTCGCTGCAGTATATCGCAACTGGATCATGTATCAGTTTGATCTCGGCAACCTGCCGCAGACCATCCCGATCCTCGAACTCTACATTGAGATCGACCAGAACGAAAAGGAATACCCTGCTCACAAGTATCTTGCGCAGGCCTACTCCTTCCAGGAAAACATGATCAAGAAATACGGAGTGGGAACGGAAGATCAGATGTTCCGCTTCCGCTACAAGAAGAACGTGCACCTTCTGCGTGCAACCGAGCTGAAATACGGCAAGGAATCTGCAGAATACAAACACGTGGTGAATCTGGTGAACAGAGACGAAATCATCTCGGTTCAGCCCTGATTCAGGTCCGCACCTTATAGAATCAAGAAGCCCGGCAGCAATGCCGGGTTTTTTGTTTTCCTGATTTTCGCGCGACTGAGTCTTTCAGGCGTATCCCAGCTCAGGCGACAGCGGGATTTTGCTCTTCACGAATTTGCCGGCACCGGTTGCGATCGTCTCGCCTTCCGAATTCAGCAGGACGGCCTCGGCCATGTAGAGTGACTTTGCCTGGCGAACTACGTGTCCAGTCGCCGTGATAGTACCTGACGAAACCGGATTGAGCAGCTTGATTTCGAATCCAACCGTGAGAACTTAAACATCCTCGACCAATGAGTTCACGGCGAAGAAAGCAGCATTGTCCAGCGCCAGGAAATACAGCGACCCGTGCAGTGCGCCCGCAGCGTGAAAGAATTGCTGCGTGACAGGGAGTGTCATTTCGGCGCGGCCCTCCGTGATTCTGGCCTTCAAGCCGGTCAATTTTACAAACGGCGCGGAGTGCATCATGTTCTCAAGTTTCTCGAAATGTGTTTTCTGCATGAGAGTCCCCTTCGTGGAAATCAATTCTCGATCTGGGGCATTTTCCACAGCATGCCTTTAAAAAGCTTCCTGTCTTCTGCCAAAAAAGGCTGCCATGAACGGATTGACTTTTGGATCAGGGCCGGGAACCCTTCCACCATGCAGGAGTTTGAAAGAGAAATCAGCCGGAGCGTATTTCTGCGCGGATCGATCCGCCTGTTTGCGCTGACATCCCTGACTCTTTCCGGTGTAGACTGTTCGCCGTCCGGCAAGGTGCCTGAACTGCGCGGCATCAGCGAACAGGAATACCACAACATCAACGCAATCGGCGAAGTGTTCCTTTCAGAGAATCCAATTCCGAATTTTGATCTGGGCAAGGCGTTCGACGATTATGTATTCGGGCATCCATACCCGCTCGATACGAAGTCGACTGCTCTGGAGCTCGCAGGCATGCCCTCGTCGCTCCTCGCAAGCATCGTTCTCGACGGATCCCTAACGCCGCTTGTAAAACTCTCGAAAGAAGATCGCCTGAAGCGCATGCTGGGCTGGAAAGCCTCAGACAATCCGATGAAGCGCGGGCTGTTCAACATCCTCCGGCAGACGTCGTTCTTTCTGGTTTCTTCAAGCCCCGCCTTTGCTGCCTACGCCGGATATTCCACGGCACCCGAGCTTGTTCCTTACGCCGGTTAAGCGGACTAGCCGACTCGATCCGCTTTCTGCCCCGCAAGCCTTCGCGATGCGCGCAGCGATGAGCTCATGGTTGTGATCTGGGGATTTACCGACAGACCCGTGGGGATCCAGCTCGCATCCATCACGAAGATATTCTTATGACCGTAGAGTTCGAAGTTTGGATCAATCGCCCCTGTCTTTGGATCGGACGAAGCCTGGATCGAGCCGTGAGGATGCGCGGATCCCACTGAAATTTTTCCAGGATCAAAGCTCTTCTGCAGAATCCAGTCGAAGTTCGTTCCCGGTTTCGTCGCAAATTCGTCCTGCATATCCTGGAACGGGAAGATCAATTCTCGTGCGCCCGCAGCAGTCTGCACTTCTGCAAGGCTCTTCAGGCCCAGGAGCATGTGTTTGCCGTCGGTCGGCGAGAGTTCATAGTAGACCTTTCGTTTCCCCCAGCTCCATTCAATTCTGCCCGTGGTATGACCGTCTGCGCCGTCGCGCACGAGCACAATGCCGGCGTGGAACTTCTTGTAGTCCTTTAGGTTCTTGAATTGCTTCGCGCCGTAAAACGGCATCAGCGCCGACGCGATGGTCGGGCGATAGGGAGCCGCTTCCAGCCAGAATCCATAGCCTGTGCGATTCTGATTGTGGCCGTCTTTGATCACAATGGACTGAGGCGGTCCGTGCCACATGTCGATGTCTTTGTCGAAGCGCGCGAAGACGGTGCAGGTCGGGTGGATCTTGAAATTCTTTCCCACCATGTCGTTGCCGAGACCCGAGCGCAGGAGCAATGCCGGCCCTTCAATCGCTCCCGCCGATACGATGACTACGGGGGCCTCGATCTGCATCTTTTCGATGATTTCTTCCGGAGCCTGCTCGTACGGATCCGGCGTAAATTCCGCGTAGACTGTTTTGATCTTTCCGTCCGCGACCTTGACCGCGCGCATATTTGTGATCACAGTGGCGCCTGCTGCAATCGCATCCGGAATATAAGTAACAAACATGGACTGTTTCGCATTGATCGGACAACCGAGTCCGCATCGGCCGAGACCTTTGCATCCGCGGTTGTTGTTCTTCAAGACTTCCGGATGCAGTCCGAGTTTCTTTCCTCCGCGCATCAGCACGGAATTGTTTCGATTGATCAGCTGCGGCGGAACTTCATGCACGCCGACGCGCTTGTGAACTTCCTCGATGAACGGTGCGATCTCTTCGCTGCGTCCGTAACCGGCCAGGCCAAACCGATCCCGCCACTCGTCCGTCACGACCTTCGACGGATACAGGGATGTCTGCCAGTTTACGGTTGTCGAACCTCCGAGGGTCCTTCCCTGGAGAATGCTGGCTGTTTGATTCTCTGTGAGAACATAGCCAGCATCGCGGTAGAGCCGTGCCTGCGAACGAAATTCGTCGTTCGAGAATTTACCGGGGTAAAAATAACTGCCTTCCTCGATCAATACGACTTTCCAGCCGCTGCGCGAAAGTTCGGCCGCTGCGACCGCACCGCCCGCGCCGGATCCAATGATAACTGCGTCTGCGGACAATTTCCAGGTGCTGCCGAGATTGAATTCTCGAATGGCATCTTTGTGCTCAAACGGCGTGATGATCGCTTTCTTCATGATGGCGTAGCAGAACATCCCCCGAAATTTCGAGAAGTAGAATTCGCAGGCCGATTTTCATTCGGAACTAGTCCTGAATGCTTACCTCGAATTAAGGTACTGGTGACCGTTTTTATGTGCTTTCAGTGACAAATATCATAGGTTCTGTTACAGTTTCGAATTGCGAAACTAAGAGTTTCTTTAGTATCGGAGGCGTGGCTTTGAAAAGACTATGGTTTCGCCCGCCTCATTTTGCGGGAGATATTCAAAAAACCCGCAGTGCAGCCGTCATTGACCTGATGCTCAACGTGGGCCTTGCGTTTTCGTCCATAGTGGTCGTGGGTCACCTTCTTGGCGGCAGAACGCCTGTGAAAATTACGATCCTCGATGCCGCACTGTTCTTTCTTTTCGCCGCTTCAAAATGGATCCTTAGACAAGGAATGGTCCGGGCCGCGGGAATCGGCGCATTGCTGGTCTCTTTCATCTTCGCGACGGCCGCATCTGCGGCTCTCGGCACGATTCGCACGCCTACGACAGCGATCTACATTCTCATTGTGATCATGGCCGGTCTCTTGTTCCACGGCCGAGGACTCCTGGCTGCCGTTTCTCTAAGTTCAGCCGTAATCGCTGCCCTCATCTTCGCGGAAAACATGGATCTGCTCCCGCGCCCGGACTATCGCGTAACCATCACGCAATGGTTTACCTACACGGCGCTCCTCGCGCTTGCCGGTTCGGTGGTCCACAGAGGATTTCGCGAGATCCATAGGTCTCTGAGAAAATCCGACCGCCAGTTTGAGAGGCTGAATCAATTGCACCATGAGCTTTCGGCGAAAGAGCATCGGTTGCGGCAGATTACCGAGCATGCTGAGGACGTAATCTATCGCTACCGTTTTCTCCCGACCCCGGGCTTCGAGGTGCTGAGTCCTGCGATAGAGGCGGTCAGCGGCTACACTGCTCAGGACTTTGAAGCCGATCCGGGGCTTGACCGGTCCATCATCCATCCGGACGACCTGCACATTCTCTATGAACATCTCAATGCAAATGAGCCGACGGCACAAATGGTCGTACGCTGGATTCGCAAGGACGGCCGCGTAATTTATGTAGAGCAGCAGGTCAGATACATTCGGAATACGGCAGGCGAAGTAGAGGCCGTCGAAGGAATCGCACGAGATGTTTCGCAGCGTCGCCTTCAGGAGCGGCTCCTTGAGTTTCGCGCGGTGTTGAGCGAGCGCGCTTACAATCAGACCAAAGACGAACTCATCCAGAGTCTGCTGGACTTCGCGGAGGGACTGACCGGCAGCACAATCGGATTCTTCCATTTTGTAGAGGACGACCAGGAGAATCTGCGACTCCAGACCTGGTCTACGAATACTCTAAAGAGCATGTGCAACCTTGAAGGCAAAGGACATGCGTATGCAATCAAAGACGCGGGCATCTGGGTGGATGCATTCTATGCAAAGAAGCCCGTCATCCATAACGACTACGCGACTGAGAACCATCGCAAGGGATATCCTCAGGGCCATGCCCCGATTGTTCGCGAGCTGACGATCCCTGTGATCCGCAAGGAAAAGGTAAAGGCTATCATCGGCGTGGGCAATAAGCCCGTGCCATACGATGAGGGTGACCTGCAGGCTGCGGCACAGTTGGCCGACTTTGCATGGGATATTATTGAAAGAAAGACCGCAGAAGAATCCCTTGCGGAAAACCTGCAGATGCACCAGCAAATCATTGCAAGCTCGCGCGAAGGGATCATCGTCTACGGTCCCGATCTACGCTATCGCGTGTGGAGTCCTGCGATGGAAGCGATGACAGGCAAGAAGTCTTCCGAGGTTCTGGGAAAACATCCGCTCGAAGTTTTTCCATTTCTTCCCGAAGCCGGCGTTTTCGGCAGGCTCGAAGCCGTTCTGCGCGGGGAGCCGGGCGGAGAGACGGTCTGGTCCATGCCTTCACTTGTAACCGGCGCAACCCTCTGGGCATCGGATCTCACGGCGCCGCTTAAAGATTTTTCAGGGAACGTCGTCGGGGTTGTGGGATCTGTGCGCGATATTACGGAGCTGCAAGCCCGTCAGGCGGAGATTGCAGAATTCAACCGCAATTTTGAGACGTTCCTGGAGCAAACGACAGACTTCATTTATTTCAAAGACAAAGACAGCCGTTTCCGCTTCTGCAGCCAGGCGCTTGCGGGGATCACCGGGCACAAAAGCTGGCGGGACATGATCGGCAAAAATGACATGGAGGTTTTCCCGCCCGATACCGCCAGGATTTACAACGAAGAAGAACAGGCTATTTTCGACGAAGGAAAACCGTTGCTCGGGGCAATTGATCCATACTATGATGCAGATGGAAAGATCGGTTACGTGCAAACGAACAAATGGCCGCTCTTTGACGAAGTGGGACAGGTGGTCGGAATTTTCGGAATCAGCCGCGACATCACGGAGATGAAGCGCGCTGAACAGCGCAAGACCGAACTCGAAGCGCGGCTGGCTCATATGCAGAAGCTTGAATCGATCGGCACACTTGCAGGCGGCATCGCGCATGACTTCAACAATCTTCTGGGGGGCATCTTCGGATACGTGGAAATGGCTCATGAACATCTGCGGCTCGGAGATCACAATCGTCTGAATGCGGATCTCGAAAACGCAATGCGTCCTCTGGCTCGCGCGCGCGATTTGACACGGCAGTTGTTGACGTTTACGAAGTCGCTTCCGGAGACAAGACCCGGGTCGATCGGAGTCCTTCTTCGCGAAAGTGTTCAGTTTGGCCTGGCCGGATCAAACGTAATCGCGCGCCTGGACGTTCCCGAGGAACTGCCGCTGTGTGAAATGGATCCGAACCAGATGAGCCAGGTTGTGGACAACCTTCTAATCAACGCGCGTCAGGCCATGCCGTCAGGCGGAACTGTGTTCATCAGGGCTCGCCGCGTAGAGATTGATGATTCGAGTCTGCCCATTGAAGCCGGCGAATACGTGGAGGTAACCTTCCAGGATTCGGGTCCCGGCATTTCCCCGGAACATCTCCCGCATATCTTTGATCCATTTTTTTCAACGAAACCGGGCGGACACGGGCTCGGGCTGGCCACATCCTATTCAATTGTGCGAAAGCACCGCGGCCTCTTGAGCGCTGAATCGCCCGACGGCGGCGGGGCGCTCTTCCGGTTCCTCCTTCCCATGTCTGCGAGCTCTCCAATGCCGGAGGCCGGCGCCGCGCCCATACGTTATGCGGGATCCGGACGCGTTCTGGTCATGGACGATGACGAAGACATGCGCACCGTATTGTGTGAAATGGTGGAGATGATGGGTTATGAAGTCCGGTCCGCTTCGAGCGGCGAAGAGGCGCTCAAGATCGCGGAAGCTGCAAGAGACGAGGGACGCGATTTTCAAATTGCGATTCTGGATCTGACAGTCCCCGGAGGACTCGGCGGACGCGAGATTGTCCGTCAGCTCGAAGCCATTCATCCCGGCCTGAGAGCCGTTGCCGCATCCGGATATGCAAACGATCCCGTTATGAGCGATCCCAGGGCATTTGGATTTGTCGCAGGTCTTTCGAAACCTTACAGCATCGAGGATCTCGGCATCCTCTTGAAGAGGATTCAGTGAAGCGATCCATGCCTGCTACAGAATATGCCGCAGGGCGGAGTGTGCGTTTTCAATCCGGCATGCTGCTCTGGCGCGATGACCGCCGCGGATGCGAATGGGGGACAGACCAGCCGCTTGCGGATTTCATCGCGAAAGGTCCGCCCGCAGGCGTCGATGAGATGTTGCGCGATACGGCTCTCGATCTCTTGAAACTGGCCCGAGTCGAAACGACAGAGTGGTTCGATCCGCGCAAGACTGTGCAGATCCGGATTCAGGGGACGCCCATTCTGTTTTACGATGACTTCTGTCTCAAAACACACGACGAGTCGGTTCGAGCAATCGTAGACCGTTATTCGCAATTGGTGGATGATTACTATGCGCAGCATCCGCTGCGAAGCGGATGGCTTGCCGCCGACGCTGCCCTGCAGGGGCTCTTATTTGCGCGCGATACGGAGCTGTCCCTCTATCCCACGGGAATGGTTATGGTCGGCATACTCGCCAGAGATGCTGATATTGGAGGAGCAACGCGGCGCGCCGGAGCGCGCGTCGTCCTTGGCCGCGACGGCTCTCTCGAAATGTAATCGAAGTTCTCGGGCAAGTTACGGACAGGTGCGCGTGCCGTACCGCGCGCCGAGATAGCATTCGATATTGCGCGCGTCCGCGCTGGAGACCTGGTTGTCGTAGATGAGCAGTTCTGCAAGATCCATGTTCGACGAGTTGCTCAGATTCAGCGCGCCTGATCCATATGCCGTGACGGCCGGAACACCGGACGTGATCATGTTTCCGTCGGCGCGCACTTCAATGTAAGTTGTTCCATTCTGAAGCCATGCAACCTCATGCACCACTCCAATCGGCCAGCTGAAGTTTGCAAGAATGGCCTGGGTTACGCAGGTTTTCGTGGGCGCGATCGCAGTCGTGCTGATCGAGAACTGACGCGCCTGGTTTCCGCAGGAGCCAAAAATCAATATGTCCATCCCCGCCGAGTTCGGGCGGAGCACGGCAAAGATGCTGCCGGAATCGGTTGCAGGCATTCCAATTGGAGATGCCTTGCTCAGGAGCGACGTTCCGGAGAAATGCACGACCGGGCGCCCGTTGATCGCGCTCGTCGTTGTGGAGAACGAAGGCGGGGTTCCTGCGGTCACAGTGTTGCCTGTGCCGCTGAGGTCTGTCCAGGAAGTCACGGATGTATTGTCTGCCTGCGAAATGCTCTCGGCGCGGACCCAGAAGCGAAGCCCGGACACGACAGCCGGATTGTAAGAAAGCCACCGTGCCGAAAGGCCGAGGTAGGCCATCAGAAGCTGCTGATTGCCGTTGTCGGAGAATCTCTGCGCGCAGCCTGTCTGCATAGACAGCGCGAAAACCAGGATCCCAATCAGGGGGCGGTGCGCTTTCGCGCGAGTGCAGGGAAAGCCCGAATCGTTTCGCATGGAATGGTCCCATACTGGCCAGGTACAGCGGTTCTCAACAACTATTTTGCCGTCTCAAAGCGTTGACGAACTCGTTCCGTATAACGGCATAAGCAATGCGCTCGATTCTGCTCCGCCTGACTGCCGGCATGTTCCTCGTTTTCGCGCTCGCAGGCTGCTCGCGGTTTATGGCGCCTCCCGGACCAATCCAGCTGGCCGATGAAGTCTCTTTGATTCGGCCCGGGCGCGCGATGGAATATTGCGCCGATCCTTCAGGCGACAAGACCCTTCGCGAGATCCAGAGCTGCGCGTTTCAGCCGGTGCGCGGGAACTACCCTTCGTTCGGGAGCACAAGCCAGGCCGTGTGGCTGCGTTTTGAGATACTCCCGGATCGTTCGGGCCCGACGAGCTGGTATTTTGAGCTGGCCACAGCCCTGCCGAGGTCGATCAAATTCTTCCGACTTGCCCCGGACGGCGCTGTGAAATCCGAACTGCATTACGACTCAACGCCGCCGGCCGCGCGCATAGTTCCGCATCAATATTTTATCCTTCCCCTTGAGAACATCACGGCGCCTGAAACAGTCTACCTTCGCGCGCAGTCGGACGCGGGATTGAACCTGCCTGTTTTTCTCTGGAATAAGAAGAATTTTCCCATGCGCGATCTCGCGCGCTCGTTTGCGTTCGCTGTGTTCTTCGGCGTCATGTTTGCGATGACCCTCTACAATCTCTTCCTGTTCGTATCCATCCGCGACCGCGCGTATCTCTACTATGTTCTCTATATTTTGTTTGTTACCGAGTTTTTCGCCCTCGTAAGCGGATATGCTGTGTTTGTTGTGCCTGATTCCTGGGTGGGGCATTTGCCCGTGCTCGGTCCGGTCACTGCTCTTCTTGCAACGATCTTCGCTCTTCTGTTTGCGAGAAAATTCCTCATGCTCAAAGAAAAGAAGCCGCGGCTGGCAATGGCGGCTAACGTAGTGATGGGGATTCACGTGATCGGCTTTATCTCTGTGCCGTTTGTTCCGATACCCGTTGCGGCGGCCATGGGCAATATCATTCCATTCTTTGGGATTGTGGTCATTGTCAAGGCGGCTGTGAGCTTGATTCAGGAGGGTTTCTATCCTGCTAAGTACTTCCTCACCGCCTGGTCGTTTTTGATGATCGGCGTGTCCCTGTTCATCGCGCAGAATCTCAATGTATTGCCTGCCGGATTTTTCACCCAGTATGCGCAGTTCTTCGGCGCATCGGCAGAAGCCGTTCTCCTTTCGCTCGCCCTCGGGTACCGCATCAACTCGCTGCGCGCGGCAGAGCAGGACGCCCGGCGGGACCTGGTTCAGGAGCAGATGCGCGCGCTCGCAGAGCAGAAAGAAATGACGGAAGCATTCTCGCGATTTGTGCCGCGCGAGTTTCTCGATTATTTGAACAAGCCGCGCGTGGTGGACATTGTGCAGGGCGACGTCGTTCGCAAGGAAATGGCAGTGCTGTTTCTTGACATCCGCGGCTTTACGAGGCTGAGCGAGTCTCTTGGTTCTGAGGCTACGTTCGCATTTCTCAACCGCTTTCACGGCGGCATGGAGCCCGTAATTCAAAAGCACGGCGGTTTCATCGATAAATTCATCGGCGATGCAATCATGGCTCTTTTTCCCGATGCCCTTTCCAGCGTTCGTGCCGCCGTCGAGATGCAGAGGCGAGCCCGGGAAGAGGGATCCGTGCGCATCGGCGCGGGGCTGCACTTCGGTGAGTTGATGCTCGGCACGGTTGGCTCGCCTCGAAGGCTGGAAACGACCGTGATTGGAGATACCGTGAATCTTGCCTCGCGGATGGAAGGGATCAATAAACTCTACGGGACAGAGATCATCATTTCGGACAGTCTCTATCGCTTGATCCAGGACTCAGAGGTGCATGCGCGCGAAGTGGATGCGATCCGGGTAAAAGGCAAGACATTGCCCGTAGTTGTTTATGAAATTCTGGACGTTCTGCCGCCTGAGGAGCTGGAGCAGAGGCTTGCGCACATGCCGGACTATATGGCCGCCCTTCTTGCCTTTCGCGCAGGCGATTTCGAACGCGCGAGGGCTGCGTTTTCGGAATATCTTGTGCGCGTCCCTGGCGACAGCGTGGCGCAGATGTACATTCGCCGTCTGGAATCCGTGCAGGCAGGCACATCCTGGGACGGCATCTGGGAAGCCGAAAGCAAGTAAATGCAGAGCAAGGCCAGATAACGGGCGGCCCGTTATCTGCACTTCCAGCTGTCTACGTAGAGGGCTGTGCCGCAGTATTGGTTGTGGGTGGGCTCGTTTTTGCATGGGCCCACACGTGTTTTCAGTCTTCCCACGGCCGTGATCTCTGATTTGCATTCGATTGGCTTCTTGCTGACAAAGATCCAGTCGCTGCCGCCCACGTCCCAGTAGGACTCCTTATCCATGCTGATGATGGGATGCTGGAGCCCTTTTGTGGAGATCTTTGCGTTCAGCTGAATGGTTTTTCCGTCGCATGCATTTTTCTTCTGCGCGTAATCGCAGAGCGCTTCGGGCTTCTTCTCTACGACTTTGCCTGTGCGGTCTATGATCATGCGGTCGCCGCCCACGATTGCAGTATGTTCCCCGTGTGCTTCCGGTTTGCAGCCGTTGCAGACTTCAGCGCGGCCTTTTTCAAACGGGAATGCGAAATCAAATTTTGCCGGAATGACCTTGCGTCCGCGTTCGTCAAAATAGCCGATCTTTCCTTTCTCTTTAAAGCGGGCGAGGCCTTCGGCGAAATCATCGGGCCCGTTGTCAAAAATGAGCATTTCGAGTTTGTGCTGCCCCTTTTGATCAATGTAGTAGGCCGCATTGCCTTCGATTACGGCAGCAAATCCGAACCGATTGAATTCCTGAGCAATTGAATATTTTGCCGGAATGACGGTCTTTCCTTTCGCGTCGCGGTATCCATATTTTCCGTCCGATTCAAACATCTTGAGGCTCTGCGCCGAGAGGGGGCCCAGGGCGAGCAGTGCAAGGATTAACCAGGTTTTCATTTTGTTCCTCTATTGTGTGTTCTG
>CAZUJO010000051.1:4653-13838 GCA_964619995.1 uncultured Leptospiraceae bacterium | reverse complement strand
TCTACTTCTTCGTCCCCGCGGAGGGCCCGCGCTTCTTTCTCGCCGCAGCGCAGACTCGAGATCTGACCGGCATTGCGAGCTTCACTTCGGTGCGCGCGCTGCTCGATCTCTTCGAAGGGAGGGCTCTCGACTGCTTTCCAAGCGGACACACGATGATGTCGATCCTGACCACGGCGCTTGCGTGGAAATATCGGAAACGACGGCTCATTTACACTGCATGGACGGCGACGCTCATCTTCTCCACAGTGTATCTGCGATATCATTACGTCGCGGATTTGATCGCAGGCGCGCTTCTCGCTGCGATTCTTTGGATTGTCTCGCCGTGGATCAGGAAACTGGTTTTTCGAAAATTCGATACGTCTTTGTGATCTCGGGCGAAAACGGTTTCAAAGAATCGATCATCGGATGATTCGTTTCCACAATCAACGAGCAGTCGGCTTCCTCAAATCCCATTTCCAGGCAGCGTGCGATGTTGTGCGCAAACATCTGGTTGTGCACATTCTGATGCCTGTATTCAGGAAGAACTCCCATGATGATCGTGCGAAGGCGCTTCGCACGCTTCAGCCGATAATAGAACTTCGGCAGACGCCAGAAATACATGCGGCCGTTCAAAGCCTGCAGCGCAGGGCTCAGATCAGGAACTGTGATGATAAAGCCGACTGTCTTTCCGTTCACTTCGGCAAAATTCGCGAGCTCGGGAATGGCGATCATTTTCAGCTGATCCACAAACGGCTCAATCTGTGAGTCTTGAAGCGGCAGATGCCCCCAGTTTCCCTCCCAGGCGATATTAAAGATTTCTATAACTTCGCGGATTCGCGATTCAATGTGCTTTCGGTCGAGCTCAACGATCCTGGCCGGCGATCCGGCAAAGAGCTCCTGTGCGCGGCGCAGATAGGCGGCCAGATGGTCGGACCTTCGCACAAGAAACGAGTACCAGTCAATGGTCTTGCGAAATCCTGCTGCTTCAGCATGACGAGCATACCAGGGCGCGAAATGAAGATTCCCGATGGAGGGCAGGAAGTCGTTTCCCTGGATGTCAAAACCTATCGAATCGTAGATCGAAAAGCTTTGCGGCCCCTGGAGGACCTTCTTGCCGCGGGACCGTACCCAGTCCACGGCCGTGCCAAGCAGGGTATCGGCAATCCGCTGGTCATCGAAGGCTTCGTAAAATCCGAAAAATCCAGTCTCTGAATCGTAACGCTTTTCATAGAGATGATTCACGTGAGCGGAAATTCTGCCGACGACCTTTCCATTCTCGCGGGCCAGAAACAGGTCGAATTCTCCGATGCCCGAGAAGTAGCTGCGGGAGCGGTCCAGAAGGGAAAATTGCTCTGAAATGAGCGGCGGAACCCAGGCTGCGTCACCGCGATAAATACCCGATTTCCAGGGGAAAAATACAAATTCTTTCAGCTGCGCTGGATTTACAACGCGCTCAATTTCAAGGGCCACATCCACCTCCCCTCCCCGCTTCAGCGCCTGTCAACCTGAGAAAAAAATATCCGGGCGGTGGAGCGCCGCAAAAAGTCCTGTCCTTTCCGGGCCGCCTGGAAAGCCTGGGGGCCATGAACGCGGCCGAATGGAAGGAGAACGGGAAAGTCTTTCGCCATCGCGGACATAATATCTTTTACCGGCTGGACGGCACGGGCGACCCGGTCGTCTTTCTACACGGCTTTCCAACCTCTTCGTGGGACTGGGAGAAGGTCTGGCCCGATCTTACGAAAGAGTTTCTCTGCATTGCGCCCGATTTCATCGGCTACGGCTACTCGGACAAACCGCACGAATACAATTACTCGATTCTCGATCAGGCAGATCTTGTGGAGAACCTGCTCCGGGAGCTTCGCGTCGAGCGTGCGCATGTATTCGCACACGATTACGGCGTAAGCATCGCGCAGGAAATGCTCGCGCGTTTTCAGGATCGCAAGCGGGACCGCATCAAGGGCGGACTTGAAATTCAATCTGTCTGTTTCTTGAATGGAGGAATCTTTCCGGAAGCGCACCGTCCGCGCCTGGTTCAAAATCTGCTGCTCAGCCCGATCGGCAGATGGGTCTCCATGTTCATCAACGAAGGAATCTTTCGCGCATCCTTCTGCGAAGTATTCGGAAAAGGGACACAGCCATCCGACGAAGACCTGAAGCAATTCTGGGAATTGATCCGCCTGAATAAAGGACACGAAATTTATTACCGCCTCATCTCATACATTCCAGAACGCGAAAAAAACCGCGAGCGATGGGTGAATGCTGTCATGAATTCGCGCGTGCCTCTGCGCCTGATCAACGGCGTGGACGATCCGGTGTCTGGAAGGCACATGGCCGAACTGTATAAGAAATTGATCCAGAACCCGGACGTCATTCTTCTGGCAGGAATCGGCCATTATCCGCAGTACGAGGCACCGGAAGCTGTCCTGAGATACTTTCTGGAATTCGTGAGGCGAAAAGAAGAAGAGGAATAAAATGAACGTCCTTTTGATTGGCTCCGGCGGACGCGAGCATGCGCTCTACTGGAAGCTGTCCCAGAGCAAGCAGCTCTCCTCCATAAAAGTATTCCCGGGCAACGGCGGCTTCGAAGATGCATCGCTCGCCCGCGGCATTGATCTCAAGAATTTCGAAACCATTCGATCCTACGTAAATCAGAAGAACATCGACCTGATCGTTGTGGGCCCGGAACAGCCTCTCGTGGACGGGATCACAGACGCTCTTTCGTCAGACTGCCCTGTGTTCGGTCCATCGAAGCACGGAGCGCGTCTGGAAGGCTCCAAGGATTTTTCGAAAGCCTTTATGAAGCGGCACGGCATTCCGACCGCAGAGGCGCGCACATTTCAAAGCGCAGCAGAAGCCATTTCCTATCTGCGCACGCGCAGCCTTCCGGTGGTCGTGAAAGCGGACGGACTGGCTGCGGGAAAGGGTGTGACGGTTGCAGCCACGTACGAGCAGGCGGAATCGGCCGTGCGCGATGCCATGGAAAACAGAGTCTTCGGCGCGTCGGGAGACACAGTGCTCATTGAAGATTTCCTCCAGGGTCAGGAAGCCAGTGTGTTCGCAATCTGCGACGGAGAGCGCGCGCTTCCGATGATCGCAGCCCAGGATCATAAGCGCGTCTTCGACAACGATGAAGGACCCAACACCGGAGGCATGGGCGCTTACGTTCCGGTTCCATTCATGACCGAAGACGTTATGCGGCGAGTCCAGACAGAAGTGCTCGATCGTGTGATGGCGGGGATGAAAGCGGAAGGGCACCCGTACCGCGGGCTGCTTTACGCAGGACTCATGGTGCATAACGGGATTCCCCGCGTCGTAGAATTCAACTGCAGGTTCGGAGACCCGGAAACGCAGGGACTTCTGCGCCTGCTCGACGAGGATCTGCTGGAGCTCTGCAAACAGAGCGCCGAAGGAAATCTGAAAATGAATTCTCTGCGCTTCAAGCGGGAAGCCGTCATCTGTATAGTGATGGCCGCAGAGGGGTACCCCGGCGAGGTGCGGAAAAATATCCCGATTCCCGAACTCAAAAGCATTGACTCTTCAGGAGACATAATCATTTTCCATGCTGGCACTGCCCGAATCGAGGGCGGTGTTGTTTCCACCGGGGGAAGAGTGTTGAACCTGACTGCGACGGGACGTGATTTGCAGGAAGCCCGCAAACGCGCCTACGACGCTCTCGATCGACTCGTCGTCCCGGGTCTCTTCTACAGAAGAGACATTGGCCTGAAGGGAATTCGCTGAGAGGTTGCAATGTACATTTCCGAGTGTTTCCAGAGCCTTCCTGTTGAAGAGAGAAGCAGACTGGAGCGAAGACTCGGGATCATCCTGCGAAGAACCGAAGAGCGCCATCAAATCCGCAAAACCCTGCGCAACTTATTTGAATCCATGGAAGTCCGTCTGCGCGCCGAATTCGAATCGGGCGCCGTGTGGACGAGAGTGCTCGAGCATTTCTGCGTTCTTCCGGAAGACAGAATGACTCATGAAGAGGCCGCAGCCCTGCGCAAGCATCCGCTTACGTTCTGGCCGGAAGGTCATGTTTGCACTCTGTCCGGGGAAGCCATGGAAGTGCTCGGAAGACTCGACTGCGTGAAGGAGGGAAAGACCCTTCTTGCCGAATTGCTTCGCATGGCCGCGCCCGACCGGCGCGCTCTTTCGCGCTGGCTCGGACTGGAAGGACCGGCCCATCCGCTCGACCTCTATCAGAAAATTGGTCAGATGCGCGGCCGCGAGGAGCCGGACTATTCGAGCCTGAACGGGAAACCTCTCGAGGAAATCTTCCCCGTCGATTCAGGAGCGCTGAACTGGTTTTATCGCGGTGTGCTTCCTCTTTATGAGGCATTGCGCGCGGCCGAAGGTTCCGAACTGAATGCAGATCAAAAACAGGCGCTTTCCGGTTTTCGCCTGGGCTATCTAACGGCCGAGCCCCTGTCCGTCCATTTTGGAGAACCCCAGCGCTACAGGATCGCACGGACGCGGGAAAAAAATGCTGGCATGGTTTCGGACCTGCCTTCCCTCTATAAAGAGGATGCGCTCCAGCGCAGCCTCTTTTAATGACCGGGATCTCTTCTTTACAATCCTGCGCAAGCGCGCGCCGACTGAGCCAGATGGCCGCGGTATTTCTTGCTCTGATCCTTTTCGGATGCAAAGGACCGCTTGTGGATGAAAGCTACGCAAGCCTGGATCAAAAGAGCATCAACGGCATCGACAGTTTCTACGATATCCTCAAGGGCACAAAACGCAAGATCCAGGTAAGCTCGTATTTCACAAAGGAAGCGCAGAAGGCGGGCGTGATCATTCATTTCGAGCGCGAATGGAATTACGAAGAAGAAGTCTATCGAAACCTGGAAGCATGGATGTCGGGACTGGAACTGAACCCGGATGAGAACACGGACAAGGACAAAATCGTCTATCGGGGCCGGCATCTCGCTGTTCCGGACGAACCACCGGCCGCAGAAGAAGAGGATCAATCCGATTCGAACACGGACGAAGAAAACACAGGCGAAGACAACACGGAGGAAACGAAACCTTCCGCGCAGCGGCTGAAACCGGTCACCCTGATTTACTTTTTGCGCGACACAACCGCATCAAAAGAGTTCTGGCAAAAACTCACATCGAATCTCAAGGCTTTTCCCGCCGAACGTCAGTTTGCGGAAGAACAGCTTGCCGAACGCGCTGAGCAGGCGCGCGTCGGAGAAGCAGAACTGCCCACGTTATTCGGCTATCGCGCTGCGCGAAAAGGATTCACAGAAGCGGTCTCTGCGAAGGACTTCAGCTCGGACGAAATCGATCATCTCCCCGCATGGTATCCTTATCGCATTCTGCATGCAGGAGAGCCCGCCCTTTCCGTCGAAGAGACCTTCGCGTATCGCACTCTCCTTCTCGGAAACGAGCAGGATCTGATCCGCACGTTCTATATGAACCGTGGCAAAGTGATTCTCGTCTACAACGCCGAACCGTTCCTGAATTACGCGCAGGCGCAGACCGCGCAGCGAAAGTTTGCCGAGGACTTTATCGCCTACGCGCTCAAAGACGTTCCGGCAGAGGAAAGCATCGCCATCATCCGCAACGCTCCGATTCCGCCGCGCACGCAGAAGGAAAAGGAAGAGAATCCGTTCCGCATGTTCGCCGTTTTTCCTTTGAATGTAATATTTTTTCAGTTGCTCGTCTTCCTCACAGTCTTTCTGCTCTCCCGGGCAAAGGCCGGCGTCCCGCTTCGACAGGAGCCGGCGCACGGAACGAGGGACTTCACCGAGCATTTCACGGCGCTCGGCAATTTGATACGAAAAACAGGAACCAGATCATGACACCGGAAATTCAGAGCCTGAGAAAAGAGATCGGCAAGGTATTCGTCGGCCAGGAGAACCTCGTAACGGGTGTGCTGTGCTGTCTGCTTGGAGGAGGCCATGCCCTGCTTGAGGGAATGCCCGGACTTGGGAAAACGCTGCTCGTGCGCACCCTCGGAAACGCGCTCGGCCTCGATTTCGCGCGCATTCAATTTACGCCGGACCTGATGCCGACTGACGTTACAGGAACGCAGATCTACAATCAGAAGAATCAGGAATTTGTTTTCCACCGCGGCCCCGTGTTCACGCACATTCTGCTCGCGGACGAAATCAACCGTTCCCCCGCAAAGACTCACTCTGCCCTTCTCGAGATTATGCAGGAGCAGCAGATCACCCTGGACAACCAGACCTACAAGATCGACGCTCCGTTCCTGGTGCTGGCAACACAGAATCCAATCGAGTCCGAGGGAACCTACGCTCTGCCGGAAGCAGCCCTTGACCGTTTCCTGGTCAAACTCAAGATCGATTATCCGGGCGAGCAGGAAGAACTTGAGATTCTGCGCCTGCAGACGAAGCCCGCAGTCGAACAGACCATCGGGCGCGTCCTCACAAGGGAACAGGTTCTGGAACTGCAGGACCGCACAACGCGCATCCACGCCGCAAATTCTGTTCTCACATACATCAACGCTCTCGTGCGCGCGACGCGCAAAAGACGCGAAATCTATGTCGGAGCTTCGCCGCGCGCGGGCATTGCGCTTCTGAAAACAGCAAGGGCCCTGGCCCTGTTGAGCGGACGCGACTACGTAATTCCGGATGACGTTAAGAAAATGGCTCATTCTGCGATGCGCCACCGCCTCCTGCTTCTGCCGGAAGTGGAAGTCGAGGGCAAAACTCCGGACGATATCATCGACGATCTTCTCGCCAGCGTTCCGGTTCCAAAAGACGAATGATCGCTCTTCCAACAAAACGGGCCGTCTGGCTGTTCGCGCTGCCCCTCGCCCTTTCTGTGCTGTTGCTTCCGTACTTTCTGATTACAGGAAGCCAGCTCGCCGCCGCGCCCATTCTCATCGGCCTGAATGTGCTGTTTCTTGCATTCTTCATTTCGGACTGGATGACAATCCCCGCAAAGAAACGCATTTTAGCGCTGCGCGAAACAGAAAGCATCCTCTTACAGAACGCGAAACACAATATCTCAGTGACCATCACGTATCAGGTGCGAAAGGGCCGCCCGGTTCGCGCCGTCGTACACGACGACATTCTGCCTTACATGCAGACGAGCACCTTTCCGCTGACGGCTGTACTCCATCCCGGCAAGAACGAATTCACATATCCCGTCACGGTCACCCAGCGCGGTCCGTATCACATGAAGGTTCTGCACGTGACCGCTTTTGGAGCACTGGGTCTTGCTCGAAAGGTATACGCGATTCCGTGCGAAACAGAACTGCGCGTGTATCCCGATCTCAGAAGCATCAGCAAACTCATCCTGCTTTCGCGCACATCCAGGCTCTCTTTCATGGGAATCCGCCGCGTCCGCACCACGGGCGGTGATACAGAGTTCGAGCGGCTTCGCGAATACACGCGCGACGATGAATTTCGCCGGATCGACTGGAAGGCGACGGCGCGGCACCGCAGATTTCTCGTCCGCCAGTACCAGCAGAGCCGAAATCAAACCATCATTTTCATGCTCGACTGCGGACGCATGATGACTCCGGAATCACAGGGCAAGAGCGTTCTCGATCAGGCTATCGCAAGCATCCTGCTCCTCGCGCGAGTGGCGCTCGAACAGGGCGATCGGGTCGGCATTCTCGCATTCTCGTCCCGCGTCCTGCGCTTCGTCGCGCCCGTTGCTGGCACGGGCAAACACCGCGCGCTCGTCCAGGCGTGCTACGATCTCTACGCTTCGCACGATGAAACCAATTTTGATCTCGCGTTCCGCCATCTGCAGCGAGCCAGCCGCAAGCGCGCCCTCGTATGCCTCGTCACGAATGTCATTGATGACGCAAACGCCGACATGATCCGATCTCATCTCGAAGTTTTGAGCGGCCGCCACCTGCCCTTTGCAGTACTCTTGAAGATGCGCGAAATCCACGACCTGGCGGAGAACAAGAAGACAGATGAAGCTGTGCGCTATGCAGTTTCGGACTTTCTCGAATGGAGAAAGAATGTTATTCATCGCCTTTCGTCGGGCGGTGTGCTTGTGCTCGAAAGCTTTCCCGATCAGCTCGAAACGAGCATGATCAATCAATATCTCATGATCAAAGCGAGGAATCTCCTGTGAAAAAAAGAAGACTTGGCAAGAGCTCCATGGTCGTTTCTGAAATCGGCCTCGGGACCATGACGTTCGGTTCGTCGTGCGATGAGCAAACCGCCTTTAAGATCATGGACCTTGCGTATGAATCCGGAATCGATTTCTTCGACACGGCTGAAATCTATCCGGTTCCGCCCGAGGCGAAGTGGGTGCACAGAACCGAGGAGATCGTCGGCAAATGGCTGAAGGGCAAGCCGCGCGATTCCGTGCTCATTGCGACGAAAGTGTGCGGTCCGGGACACGGCTGGTTTGTGCCTCCCGTTCGTTCGGGAAGGACAGCCCTCGACCGCGTGAATATCCGCCGCGCGATTGAAGGAAGCCTTACGAGACTGCAGACAGACTATGTCGATCTCTACCAGACGCACTGGCCGGATCCGGACATGCAGTATGAAGATACCCTGGAAGTGCTTTCTGAACTGGAAGAAGAAGGGCTCATCCGCGCTGCGGGATGCAGCAACGAAACGGCCTGGGGCCTGATGAAAGCGCTCAGCGTTTCCGAGCAAACCGGCGCGATTAAGTACCATACCATTCAGAACAACTTCAGCATGGTGAACCGGCGCTTTGAAGACGCCCTGACCCAGGTGTGCAGGAAAGAACAGGTAAGCCTGCTGCCGTATTCGCCCCTGGCGGGCGGCGTTCTCTCCGGGAAATACAACAACCAGATCCCGCCTAACGCCCGTTTTACGAAGTATCTGGAGTCAGGCGAACGACAGAAGAAGCAGGCCCACAGGTTCGTGAATGACAAAACATTGAGCTCGACGGCCGAATTTCACGCGATCGCGAAAGAGGCGGGCATCCATCCCGTGGCGATGGCCGTTGCCTGGAGCAAGCAGCACGACTTTGTGGCCTCGACGCTGATTGGAGCAAACACTCCGGAGCAGTTGAAAGAGATTCTGGGCGCAGACGAACTCATCCTTTCTCCCGAAGTCCTCGCGAAGATCGACGAAGTCTCAAAGCGCATCATGTACCCGATGGGTTGATCGTGGGTCGATTCGCGCAGGCTGTCATTTATGCGGCGGCGCTTCTGCACGCGCTGCCGCTTTTCCTGCTCGTGGAGCGCGGGATGGATGCTGCGCGCATCGCAACGATCCTCGAACGCACGGCTCTCTATGCGGCAG
>CAZUJO010000051.1:0-4630 GCA_964619995.1 uncultured Leptospiraceae bacterium | reverse complement strand
TCTTCCGTCCTCGCAAGGATGAACCTGATTCCCCCGGCTCCGGCAGGATTCGCGTCGAGCTTGCCGCGGCGCTTCTCATTCTCGTAA
Organism: uncultured Leptospiraceae bacterium; assembly: GCA_964619995.1. Lineage (GTDB taxonomy): Bacteria > Spirochaetota > Leptospiria > Leptospirales > Leptonemataceae > JAEUSB01. Next base: position 4,543 of record CAZUJO010000051.1, on the reverse strand, counting down.
ACCTGGGATCTGGAATTCTTTTTTCCCTGCGCTGCCTCGACGGTCTGGCACTCGGAGCCTATGACTATACGGGGATCAGTACGGTAGCCGCAAGTCTCGTTCAGAACGGGAGCGTTCTCAGCTCGCCCTACTCCGAGAGCGCGAACGGTTCCATCTTCTACCCGGCGCACCATTTCTCGCCGATCCTGGCCCTTTACACGCCATTCTATGCCCTGGCCTCGACCCATGCGGTTTATGGAATTCTTTTGCAGATCACATTCGCGCTCGGACTCTGGGCGGCCTTTCGCATTTCGACGTTATTCGGGCTTCCTGACTCTGAACGGCTTCTGCTGATCTGTGCTCTGACTTTCATGCCGATATTCTATCAGTTCTCCATCTGCTTCCATTACGAGATCATGGTGCTGCTGTTCTTCCTGCTCTTCGCTGCGGGTCTTCGCATCCGTTCCCCTTTGATTGCGGCCGCGGGATGGCTGCTTCTGATTCTTACGAAAGAAGATATGGGCATCTTTCTTTCTCTGTTTGCAGTCTATCTGATCACAGACCGCACAATGCGCAGTTACGGAATCGTGATTCTCATCGCTTCTGTGTGCGCGTTCTTTTTGATTTCGCGGGTCTATATGCCGTGGGCGTCCGGGGAAGTGCATTCCCGCTTTCTTTCCTACTGGGGAGCGGCGAGCCTGAAGGATTTGATTTTATCTCTGACGCCGCAGCGTGTCCTCAACGCCTGGGCAGAGTGGCCGATCGTCGTTTCGATTCTCGGGCAGACGGCTTTTCTTCCTCTCCTGAGGCTGCGCTTCAGCGCGATCGTGTTGTTCCCGATTTTCACGATCCATCTGCTGAGCACGCATCCCTTCTTCCATTTTCTGGATGTCTACTATACGTACACGGTGATCCCGTTTCTCTTGTTCGGGATTCTGGAAGCGACAGAAAGGCTGCGGAAGATTCCGCGCCTTGCGGCCGCAGCGCCGCTCGCTCTCCTCGTTGCAGCCGCTGCATGGACTGCCGCGGCCCGCAAAGAAGTGCCGATGACGGTTCTGCCGGATCCGAAACCGGGCCGGGAAATCCGCGCGCTTCTCTCACAGATGAAACCTGGACGCGTACTCTGGACCCATGCGTTTCTTTCCGCTCAGTCTCCGCTTGCAAATCCAGTATTTCCGCTCCTGCACAAGACACCTCCGGATTACATTCTAATCGAACCGGGACGCACGTCAGCGCAGGGAGAATCCGCGGAGGACGTAAAAAAGGCGCTCGAAATCGCGCGAAAAGGCTGTGTGGTCGGAACGGCGCAGGGCGCCACCCTGTACGAAATGTCTCAGGAATTGACACCGGCACAGCGCGAAAAACCATGCACCCGTGGCTGAATTATTCACGGAAAAAGAAATCAATGTCCAGGACGCGGTCGAACACGGACTGACTGCCGAAGAATTTGAACGCATCTGCGGCTATCTCGGCAGATCGCCCACCGTCACCGAACTCGGAATCTATTCGGGGCTCTGGTCAGAACATTGCAGCTACAAGAACTCGATCCTCCAGTTGAAAACACTGCCCACTGAATCTCCGCGGCTGGCGGCGAAGACGGGCGAAGAGAATGCGGGCGCGCTCGACATCGGCGACGGCCTTGCAGTCGTTTTCAAAATTGAAAGCCACAACCATCCGACTGCAGTCGAACCCTACCAGGGAGCGGCCACCGGTGTGGGCGGCATCATGCGCGATATTTTCACCATGGGCGCAAGACCTCTCTGCTCTCTGAATTCGCTTCGCTTCGGCTATCCGTCCGACAAACGCAGCCGTTATCTGCTCAGCCGCGCGGTAAAGGGTATCGGAGATTACGGCAACAGCCTGGGGGTTCCGGTTTCGGGCGGAGAGATCTTCTTTGATGAATCCTTTGCGCGCAACTGCCTCGTTAATGCAATGACCGTCGGAATCGTGCGGAAGGACCGCATGGTCAAAGCGAAGGCGGAAGGCCAGGGAAATCCTGTGTTCTACGTCGGCGCACGAACAGGCCGGGACGGCATCCACGGCGCAAGCTTTGCAAGCCGCGATCTCTCCGAAGAGTCGGAAAGCAAACGAAGCGCAGTGCAGGTCGGAGATCCTTTCATGGAAAAGCTCCTGATGGAAGCCTCCCTCGAACTTGCTCAGACAGACTGCTTCGTGGGAATGCAGGACATGGGAGCGGCCGGCCTCTCCTGCGCCACATCCGAGATGAGCGCGAAGGGCCAGGTAGGTATGGACATCGACCTCGACCGCGTCCCCCTGCGCGAAAAAGGAATGAACGCCTACGAAATCATGCTGTCCGAATCGCAGGAGCGTATGCTGGTCTGCGGGAAGCGGGGTCAGGAACAGACGATCATACGTATTTTTAACAAATGGGGTCTCGAGGCCGTGGAGATCGGCACGGTCACAACGGACGGCCGCCTCAAGATCCGCTGGCAGGGAAAACTCTGCGCGGACATTCCAGCCGAAAGCCTGGTTCTCGGCGGCGGAGCTCCCCGCTACAAACGGGACACGAAGCGCCCCGCGTATCTGGACCAGAAAGGAAACCCCGATGCGCTCCTGCAGAAACGTCCCCCGCAGAAAGAGGGCATGCTGGCGCTCTTAGCGTCGCCTAACGTCTGTTCGAGAAAACCCGTGATCGAGCAGTACGACAGCGAAGTCGGTCTGGCAAGAGTTCTGGGTCCGGGCGCGGACGGCGGCGTAGCACGCGTTCCAGGATCGCAGAAGGGGATTTCCGTTGCGACGGACTGCAACAGCCGTTATGTGTTTTTGAATCCTCACGACGGCGCAGCCCAGGCCGTGTTTGAATCCGCGCGGAACGTAGCAGTCACGGGCGCTGAACCTCTGGGAATTACGAACTGTTTGAACTTCGGCAATCCGATGATTCCGGAAAATTACTACGTTTTCAGCGAATGCATTCGCGGTATGGGAGACGCCTGCCGGTCGCTCGGGATTCCCGTTACGGGCGGTAATGTTTCGTTCTACAATGAAAGCGAAGACGGACCGGTCTTTCCGACGCCAACCATCGGCATGGTTGGACTCGTGGAGGACATTTCGAAGGCGGTCTTCCCCTGGTTCAACGCTTCCGGCGACGTGATCTACCTGGCAGGGCACTTTGATCCTTCGTTCGGCGGAAGTGAGTTTCTGAAGTTGAACGCAGGCAAATCCGACGGAGAACCGCCGGCTTTGAACTTCGACCATGAAAAGCAGCTGCTGAAATTTCTCGTCGACGCGTCCAAAAAGTCGCTGCTTGCTTCGGCGCGGGATCTTTCGATCGGCGGGCTTGCTGCGGCGCTTGCAAGGTCCGTCCTGTCGCGCGAAATTGATCCGCGCGGTGGGACTGCGGCCCGCGGGTTTTCTATCCAGATTCAGAATCCGGTCAAAAGCGACCTGGATCTAACGTTATTCGGCGAAACCAATGGCTGCGCCCTCGTTACAGCGAAGCCGGCGAAAGCCGCCGAACTCGAAGCGTTTGCCGCCGCAGCAGGGCTCCCGCTGTGGAAACTTGGAACGGTTTCACCGGACGAAATCCTGAACTATGGCAGCTTTCAGATTACTTACAAAGAAGCAAAGGATGCATACGAGTCCGGTCTCGCCGGCGTGTTTTGATCATTCGACCCGAATGAGCCGCGCGCCGTCGACGACGGGGGTCGCGACCATTTCGCCGAGCGTGAACTCGTGGATCAGGGTGCCCTTTCGGCTGAGACGAAGCACCGGATAGTCAACTGGATCGCGCACATTGTAGGTAATGAACAAGCATTTCGAATAGCCGCCGTGCATCGTCGGAACATTCAGAGGATACACTCCGTCTGACGCCTGGATCGGTTTCATTTCACCGGATTCTATGCCTTCTACAAGAAGATCGGAAGGGCCCTCAATGCGCACTTTCATGCGAACCGGGTTTGTCGCGACATCGACCATTTTGCAGGCCGCGAAGGAAAGCAGGAGCAAAAGTCCCGCACGTGCTAGATTCATTCATTAATCTCCCATTTCATCTGCGAAGAGAATCCTGTCTTTGCCGCGTTTCTTGGCAATAAAAAGAGCGCGGTCCGCCGCCTTAAAGAGATCGCGCGCATCCTGCTCATGATCCGGGTAAGCGGCAATGCCCCCGCTGCACGTAATCCGCCGGCCCTCAACTTCCTTTTGCCGGATTTCCTCAAGAAAGCGCTGCGCAACAATCATGGCGTTTCGCGGTGTCGTCTGCGGCAGCACCACGACAAATTCTTCGCCGCCGTAGCGGCATACAATGTCTTCCGCGCGAAAACTCTTTCGTAACTGGGCAGAAAACTCCTGGAGAACCAGATCGCCGGCCTGATGACCGTGCTGATCGTTGAACGTCTTGAAATCATCGAGGTCGAGCGCCAATAGCGACAGGCTGTGCGAATGCCGTTTCGCGCGGTTCAGTTCGCGCGTAACGGAACGCTCAAAATAACGGCGGTTGTAGACGCCCGTCAGCTCGTCCATGAGAGCATTCTGCATCATTTCATCGTAAAGCGAAATCTCAAGGATCACGGGACTTTTCAGAATACGGATCAAATTGATGAAGTAG
>CAZUJO010000050.1:0-14082 GCA_964619995.1 uncultured Leptospiraceae bacterium | reverse complement strand
ATCGCAATGTACACGAACGGACAGTATCCGCTCATGTTCGACACCGATTCGTACTTTGGCCCGGGCGAAGCGGTATTCAACGAGTACTTCCAGAACGAAGTCGTGTCGTTCTTTCTTCTGGGGATCTACTTCGTAGTGGGCGCATACCACCTGCTGCTTTTTTCGCGGCGGCCGGGGGATGTGCACAACTTCCTGTTCGGCATCTTCTGCTGGCTCGTGACCATCTACTGGCTGAACCGCACGGGTTCGCGGGATCCAATCTTCGGTTCGCATGTGATGGCCCGCCTTCGGCTCGAATACATCAGCCTGTTTTTCATTCCGCCGAGCCTGATGTTTTTTCTGTCGCAATTCTTCTATAGAAGATTCTCGCGCGTGGGAATGGCTGTGTTTTCCGTTTCCATCATTCTCGCAGCCGTTACATTGTTTGCCCCGTACTGGACGGCGAAGAAATGTCTGACGATCTGGCAGCTCAGTTCGATTCCCGCCATTGCCTACGCGATCTTTTACATTGTGCGCGAAGCGCTGAAAAAGAACCAGGATGCCCGCTGGCTCGCCGTCGGAATCGTTGTTTTGATGCTCGCGGGCCTTCATGACATCGCTGCGGCGCGGCAGTGGATTTCAAACCAGCCGCACATTGCAAAATACGCATTCTTGATTTTCATTCTCTCGATTGCCGCGGTTCTTGCAAACCGCTTCATGCGCGTTCACACGGAAGTCGAGCAGCTCAATGAAAAACTTGAGGATAAAGTCCGCATTCGCACGCAGCAGCTTTCTGAGTCGCTTGAGGAAGTGCAGAAGCTGAAGATCCAGCAGGACGGAGACTATTTTCTTACATCGCTTTTGATCCAGCCGCTTACGGGCAACTTCGCGAAAAGCCACACCGTCAGCATCGACATGCTGCTTCGCCAGAAGAAACAGTTCCAGTTCAGGCACTGGCAGGCGGAAATCGGCGGGGACCTCTGCATCGCGCAGAATATTAAGCTGAAACACCGCAGTTATACAGTCTTCTTGAACGGCGATGCGATGGGTAAGTCGATCCAGGGCGCGGGAGGCGCGCTCGTTCTTGGAACCGTCTTCAAATCCATGGTTTCGCGCACGCAGCTGTCCGAGTCCGCCCAGGACCGTTATCCGGAACAGTGGCTGAAAGAATGTTTTCTTGAGCTCCAGAACGTGTTTGTTTCGTTCGATGGCAGCATGATGGTTTCGGCTGTGTTCGGGCTTGTGGATGAAGAAAGCGGATTTATGTACTACATCAATGCCGAGCACCCGTTCGTGGTTCTGTTTCGGGACAAGAAAGCTGAATTCCTCGAGAATGACATTCAGCTCCGAAAGCTCGGCGTATCGGGCATCAGCGGACTTCTGCAGGTCAAAACATGCCAGCTGCGCCCGAATGACGTGGTGATCATTGGTTCTGACGGGCGGGATGATGTCCAGATCGGCGTCGATGCGAATGGAAATCGAATCATCAACGAAAACGAAATGGAATTCCTTCGCCACGTGGAGAAGGGCGACGGCGATCTGCGGCGCATTGAAAAATCGATCATGGGATTTGGCCAGCTGACAGATGATTTTACGCTGCTCAGAATTGGTTTCAAAGAAGCCGCCGCCCTTGAGCGCAGCGCGGACGAGCAGAAGCGCATCGCCGCTTTCAAGGCCGAAGTCCGCAAAGCGCGGAACCTCTTTTCGGACGGCGCAGTGGACGAAGCGATTTTTGTGCTCGAAGGCGCGATGGACATGACGGAAGAGAATGCAGATGCGATGCGTCTGCTCTCCAAGATTCTGATTCAGGGCGGCATGTTCGACCGGGCCGCGAATGTCTGTGAGAGCTACACGCGGCGTTTCCCGGTCGATACCGAATTCCTTTACGTGACGTCGTACGCCTATGCGAAAAGCGGAGCGATCGAACGTGCGATCGATTTTGGAGAGCGCTGCAGGCTGCGCGACCCGTCGATGATTCGAAACCTCACCCACCTTGCGAGGCTCTATGCGAAAACCGGCCGGACGACGGTTTCGCGGAAAATTCTCACCGAAGCGCTGCAGGTGGATCCGCTTCACGCCAAAGCCCGCCAGCTGATGACTGCCCTGGACAACTGAATGCGCCTGGCTCTGATCTTCCTCCTCTGTTGCACGACCGCTGTTGCGCAGGAGATGCCGGAAGATCAGAACGCGGAATTCCCCGACCTCCTGGCCGAGGGCGCTTCGCCTCAGATCTATCTGAACGGCAGTTTCGAACGCGTCAGGCACGACTTTGTTCTCTGCCGCGGGAAAGGAGGCAAGGGTGATCCGCCCGCTGGAAAGCCCGAGGAACAGGTGAAAGGGATGTCGGCCGGCGCCTACAACAACCTCGTGATTGAAGATGCGATCCGTGACATTGATGCAACCGATGCCGGTTCGGCGTTTCGCAAGAAACACCTCACGGAAGCGTTCGAGAAGATGAAAACCGGTCTGAAAGTGGATCCGCAGTTTTTTCCGTATCTATACAACTCCGGGCGCATCCTGCTGCTGTTAAATCTTCCGGAACAGGCTCTGCACTACCTGCTTCTTGCGCGTGCGCGACTGTCTGAATTTTCGTCGGTGCATCTGTTCATCGGTGCCGCCCATGCGCGGCTCGGCGATGCGATCTCCGCGCAGCAGAGCTACAGAATCGCCTATCGCCGCAATCCGTTTGATCCGGCCGCGCTCGTCGCCCTCGGCGACTTCTTCCTTGAGACAGGCGCATTCCCGCAGAGCCGTGATATTTATGAGCGGGTCCTGAAGCAGTTTCCCGAAAACGCAAGCGCGAAGATTGGTCTGGGGCGCCTGTATGCGAAGAAAGCGGAGTATGTCCGCTCCAGGACTTTCTTTGAAAGTGTTCCGACTGAAAACCAGGACGGCTCAGAACGCAGCGACTACGACCGCGCGCTGCATTTCTACTACGCCGAAGTCTGCCTTCAACTCAAGGACTATCGCGAGGCAGTCAAACAGTTCGACCGCCTGCTGGCTCATCCAGATGATCCGTTCTTTCTCGATAATTCTTTTTCTTTGCTGAAGAAGCGCCGCGATATTGCAAGAAAGCTGGCGGAAGAGTAAGCGCTTTAGAAGGAGTATGTCTGATGGAACTCTGCGATATCGTAGAGGAATCGTTCGTGAAAGCGGTTCTTTTCCTGCGCGATTTCTCCAAGCGCTTCGCTGCGCAGATCGCGGCGAATCAGATCGCGGTCCTGTTCGGAAAGCGGAGCAACGCTTGAATGAGCGATTTCGGATGGATCGTGTCCCTGGCTGGAAGATGCTGATGTGCGGGGCAGAGTGGCGCCGTCGAGGAACTGCAGGGCATAGACAATACCCGCGCTTCCGAGAAACATCGTGCGCGCGCGAACGGCGCGTTCATACCGGCGGCTGGCCTTTCGCACGCTTTCATAGTACTGTTCGAATACGACGAGATATGCGGGCTGAGTCCAGTACTGGTATGCTGCGGCGACTGCGATTTGAGACGTGAACAGCGAGTTGACGCCTTCGCGTCCTGCGCGAACGGCAGCGCGGCGCGCCCGGTTTGCTTCGTAGTCTTCATATACTGCAAGGGAACCGAGCGCAACCATAGACCCGGCGATTGCGTAGCCGGCTTTGCGGTCGCCGTTTTGCATGCGCGCACGTCCGGGAATGAATGCGGCGAGGCGGGGCTGGAACGTCGATCCGACCGAGTATGAGCAGGGACCGCCGCTGCAAACCATATCGGCCATCGGCAGCGGATTGCTGCCCGGTTCGAACTTCGCGGGTCCGAAGAATCCGGGATCGGAACTGAACGTCGCTGCATCGAGAACCTGAAACAGATAGAGGAATGCCGCTGTTCCCGCATAGGCGAGCTGGTAGGAGCGGCTCATCTGGTATTCATGATTCAACTTCTTGAATTGCCGGTTGTTGTCGTAGACGGCGTAGAGCAAACCGGGGTTGGTCCAGTACTGATATGTGCCGATGGCAAAAGGACCTGAGACCAGCTGGTTGAAGGCTGAGTCGTGCAGACGGTCGGCGGCGCGCGCAACCCGGTATTGATGGTATCCTTCGTAAACGACTCCCGCCGCCAGGCCTCCGATGACTCCCAGAGTGATCGTGCCTTTGAAGTCGCCTGCGTCGCGGCGCACTTTGCCAGGAATCCATACATCTCGCGAGAATTTCCAGGTGAGGTTCGAGTTGGACAGCGTTCTGGTCATCGGGATGGGACCCGTGCCCTCTCCAACCTCGGGGAAGAAGAATGCGTTCTTGTCGTCGAATTTCGCTGAATCGAGCACCGCAAGACCGTAGGTGAGAAGCGCTCCGACCAGCATCCCGTTTCGCACAGCGATGGCGTTTCTGTATTCTTTCCGCTGATTTCTGAGGTTCTTGTACTGATCCGCCGCTACGAGCAGAAAGCCGGGCTGAGTCCAGTAGGAATAGGTTCCGAGAACCAGCGGCGAATGAAAAATTGCGCCGAGTCCGTTTACCGACTCTTTCGCAACGCGGTCCGCGCGGCGGTCCTCATATACGGCGCCTGCTGCGAACAGACCGATGAATCCGGGCCACAGATAGCCTTTGCGGTCGCCGCTTCTCCAGCGCGTCATACCTGGAACAAAGGTGCCTAACGTAAACTTCCACTTATAAGTATTTGCGATCGGATCACATACACCGCCCGACCAGCAGGTGCGGCCGCCCGGTTTGTATGCCGGATAGATTTCCATGGGCTCGATCTCGGCGGGCTTCGTATCTTTGCCGGGTTCTTTGCCCGTGTCTTTTCCTGTGTCTTTCCCAGCGTCCCTTCCCGTATCTTTGCCGGTATCCTTGCCCGAATCTTTCCCCGAGTCTTTGCCTGGCCGCACTTCCTGCTTCTTGCCGGAGGAGTCTTCGCGCACAATGCGCGGATCGCTGGCTGTTGTTACTTTCTTCTGTTCGTCCACGCGGAGAGCGTCTTCCACGCGAACAATCTTGTTTCGCGAGTTTTCTACAATGATGTCATGCTTGCCCTGATCGATCTTTGCGGCGTCAAACGATGCCACGAGCTTGTTTTCGCCGACGACTTCGACCTTTGACGAGGCAACTTTTCCTTTGTCTGTTTCAACGTAGACCTTCGTGCCTTCCGAGAGGTGATCCCCCTGAATCGTCACGGCCCGTTCGCCCTTCTTCTCTTGATCCGGGGGCAGGGGAGCTGGTTTTACAGCCTCGACGTCCGGCATTTCGGCCACGCGGATGTTGAATTCCGTCCAGTCGGAGAAGCCGGCGGGCTTGCGGAACTTGTTCAGCACAGAGACTCGCTGCTGGTATTTCCCTGGCGGGAGCTGCACTTCCACTTTGTTTTGATCGACCGTTCGTTCGAATACGACTTTACCCGAAGGATCGCGCACCTGCACGACGTACGCGGCCGCTCCCTGCACGGGTTTCCACTCAAGAAAAGGCGACCTGGGTTCTTCTGCCGCAATCGAAGAAAGGGCGAGAAGAAAGCCTGCTGCGAGAAACCGTCTCATTCCGTGTACTGGACTCCCGGCGTAAGGATCTCCGGCTTACCAACGTCAATTCGCAGAGTAATGGTAAAGTCTGAGAAGGCCGGTTCGCTGACCTGGTTTCTTCCGTATGCCGCAACCGACCAGGTGAATCCGCCCACATCAAGAATGCCAAGATCGCGGAGAAGGAAGTCGGCCCGCGGAGTTTTCAGATTCAAGATCGCCTGACGTCTGCCGTCCGGATAGGTTCTGAAGAGCGTGAAGTCGTAGCCCTCGGCCCCTTTCACCGGGTTCCAGCGGAAGTACAAGTCGTTCTTGTCTGTCATGTCTACGGTCTGTCCGCGCGGAGGTTCAAGAAGCTGAGGCGCTTCGAGCATATCAAGAATGCTGAACGAGCGCGTTTCGCTTTCCGTAAGATTTCCGCCGTTTGATGAAACCAGAAACACCTTCCAGTAATACCGGCCTGGCGCAAGGTTTCGGACATTGTAGGCGCGCGTCGCAAGAATTTCATTCACGATTGCCGGACTTAAATTCTCGTTGGGCGAAACGATGATGCGGAACTGGGAAAGATCCGGCCCGTCCCAGAGCAAACCAATGCCTTCCTGTCTTACGCGAACTGGATCCATTTCTGTTCCGTTTGCCGGGCCGCGCAGAGTGACTTTCTCCTGCTCGGTGACGGTAAACGATGAGACGGCAGAAAATTCTGTCGCATTACCATTCCGGTCGATTCCCTGAACTCTCCAGTAGTATTTTCCTTCGCGCAAAGCCTGCTTCACGGCCAGGAAGTTTGTGTCTGTAGAGCCTTTGAACGCTGTCTGTTCGAAGCCGGGACTTGCGGAGATTTCAAGAGTCGAATTGCGGATATCGCGGTTCACATTCCATGCGAATGCGAGGCCTTCTCTTTCGAGAAGGATTCGTCCAATGCGGTCTCCGGACGGACGGATCGGCACGGGTGGAGCTGTTTTTTCGAGCTTCGTTACGCTGAATGGCACGACCGGCCCGGGCAGATTCCCTGCTTCCGAACTCGTCGTCGTGATGCGTGCGAAGTAATTTCCGGCCGGGAGCCGCTGGCTGATCGCTGTGGATGAAGTCTCGATTCTCTTCGCGCTCGCAAATCCTGGGTCGGTGGCGATTTCGAGCACATAGCCCTGTGCTGTGTCGCTCTTGCTCCAGGCGAAGTTCACGAGCGGATCCTGGGTTACGTATTCAAAGCGCGCGCCCGGGATCGGGGACACGAGCGATGCGGGAGCGTTTCGAATCACTGTGATTCTTCTGAAATCGCTGTAATCAACGCGCCCTGTTGCCTTGTCCTGAGCCGCGAGGCGCCAGAAATACGAACCGTCTCCGAGCGCAACCGTTGTGCCTGCGGCCGCCGTGGTGACGCGATTTACGATGCGCGAAAATCCGCGGTCTGAAGCGATTTCAAAGGTGAGCGCCTCCTGCGGTTTCTCCCACGCGAAGCTCACGGGCTTCTGCGCATCTGTAATAAACAAACGCGCCCCGTCTTCAGGTGCCTGCGGCCGCAGAACGACTTTGCGCACCTGGATCTCAGCGGCGATCACGGCCTTCTGGTCCTTTTCGACCGTCTGCTTTTTTCCGTTTGCTTCGATGTTTGCCTGGCCGCGCTGCACCGTGAGAGAAAGGTCTTCGCCTTCCGTCTTCGAGAGCTTTACGTCCGAGTTCTGAATGGAGATGACTTTGTTGTCCTGTGTCTTGATGTTGAGAGCCGCAACATCTTTGTTCCCGCCGGACTGATCCTGTTTTGCCTGCACGGAGCCGTACGCGAAATCAATGTCTGATGATTTGTCCGTGATGTTCAGAACAATCATGGTGGATTCATCGAGCTGAATCTTCGTTCCGTTCTTCAGCGTAATGACGGCTTCGGACGATTCAGCGGTGCGAATCGAATCGCGGTTGTAGAGAGGCGTTTCAGCATCGAGTTCGTCCCAGATTACCTGCGCTGCGAACTTGCGCTGCGCAGTTCTATGTTTGAAGGTAATCTTGCCGATGACTTCTCCGCTGCCGCTTCCGCCTTTGCGGTTGAAATCCCAGTAGAGCAGTCCCGAGAAAATCACAATAACGAGAACGCTGGCTCCAATGAAGAGCCAGTCATCTCTGTCGCCAGGCAGTCGCCGTCCAAATACCTCTACTGGCTGCATGATAATGCCTCAGTGCTTTTCCTTGCTTTTGTCGCCGATGACTTCGTACTTCACTTCGCCTTCGCCGGAAGCAGCGTCGGCCATTTTGGAAGCTTTCTCTTCATCGAACTTGATGCCAACCAGAGCACGGAGCTCTTTGAGCGATTTCGGCCGGTCCGGATCATCGAGGCGCCCGAGCACCGCGTAAATAATCTGCGGCTCAGATTTACCCTTCACTTTGATTGCCGGCATCTCTTCCACCTGGAAGATATCGCGCACGCGCTCATAGGCATCTGTAGTGATGAGAATGTCCGTGCCGAACGGCTTGTTGAGCGATTCAACGCGGCTTGCGAGGTTCACCGTGTCCCCGATCACCGTATAATCCAGACGCGTCTCAGAACCAATCTGTCCTGAAATCACCGGTCCGGTGTTGATTCCGCATCCGAACATTGCAATTGGCTTCTTCTTTCCACTTTTCGTAACAGGCCGCTGATTGAATGCAATGAGCGCTTTGCGCATCATGATCGCAGCGTTGACAGAATTCTCTGTGTCGTTGCCGCGGGAAAACAGAGCGCCCCAGTGCGCCATCACAGCATCACCGATGAATTTGTCCACCACGCCGCCCGTTACATCCACGCAGTTCACCATATCTGTGAAGTACTCGTTCAGGAATTCGACGACCTCTTCCGGCTCCATGTTCTCTGACATGGCCGTAAATCCGCGCAAATCGGAGAAGAAGATGGCTGCGTCTTTTCTTTCACCGCCGAGTTTCATTTCGCCGCGAAGAACCATTTCCGCGATTTCCGGGTTCGTGAACTTGCCCATCGCATCTTTCAGTTTTTCACGTTCTTCGAGACCGACCGCCATGTTAACGAAGGAATGCGTCAGAACGCCGATTTCGTCGCCTGAAGCCGGTTGAATGTCGATTCCGTAGTCACCCTGTTCGACCTGCCGGGTTGCGCCCACGAGCTTCACAATCGGAACTGTAATGGTTTTCGAGAACAGATACACCACGATGAACGAGAGGGCGACGACGATCACCATGATGTAGATGTTTCGCCTTTGAATGTTGAAAACCGGCTGAAATACCACGTTTTCTTCAGCGGTCGAAACGATCCCGAGTCCGCCGATGCCGAGTTTTTTGTAAGCGCCCAGGTTCATTCCGTTCTTGTCCTGATAGCGCGTCTGTCCGTTGTCGACCTTGCTTTCGAGAAGTGCCTTGATGATCGGGGAATCGGCAAGGTTCGTTCCGCTGAGCACCAGCTTTGAATCCGGATGAGCGATCACATCGCCGTTCTGGTTCACAAGAAACGCTGTAGTGCCTGGAATGGCGGCAGCGGTCTGCTGGAATGCTTTGATGAAGGAAGCCGGATCAAGGTAGGAGACAACAATGCTCTCGCCGCGCGCAAGCGGAACGCTGACGGCTACCAGAGGAATCTTGAATCCCGACGACGCGTTGTGAACGACCGTCGCTCCTGCGAACGACGTGAGGAAGGCCTTTCCGTTCTGCTGGTTCAGGCGGTTTAAGTCTTCCTGCGAAATGTTGTTATCTTTCAAGAATTTGTCGTTCGTGACGACCTGGCCGAATGCAATCGAGTCGCCGGCGCGCCGGGCAACGCCGATGAACATGAACTGAGAGTTGTTCTGCAAGAAGAGGTCGACGAAGAGCTTCTTTTGATCTGCTGCCTGTGGCTGCTCCAGGGTCGTTCCCATAAGGTGCGACTTGTAGGAAATCGTTTCAATTTCGGACTTCAGCTGCAGACCAATGATTTCCGTTGTGCTCAGGTTCGTTCCCTGAATGCTTCGCTCGCTGTCCGCTCTAAAGAAGAACGTGGCGAGAAAGATCATCGCAGTCAGCGCAGCCACGACGATGGCCGAGATGATCGAGAGCATCTTAACCTTAATTGTGGCTCGCGATGCCTTGAAATCGTCGGCAGGTTTGCGGATGGACGAAGCGGCTTTCTTTGGCGCCGGCGCGGGGGCCGGTGGAGGAGTCGCAGGCGCCGGGCTCACAGCCGCGGGAGCTGCTGAAACGGGCGCAGCGGGCGCAGGAACCATTGCAGCCGGGGCAGGGGACTCAACCAGAACCGGGGCCGGGGTCTCGACTGCGGCCGGACTCTCTGTGTAGGCAGGCGATTCAGCGGGAATTTCTGCGGCGCTTTCCGAATCGCGCGTTGCAGCTTCGAAATCTCTTCCGGCTGTGGAGGGAATAATATCTTCGCCGGGCGCTTGCGCCTGGGTGCGGGCAAGAAATGCGTCCGCGTCGCCATGGGACGGCAGGCTTTTCTTTGCGCCGTTGCCGGAATGGCTTCCATCCTGAAGGAATGCCGCATAACGGCCAAGAGCTTCCATGACGGCCTCGGAGCCTTCCTGGCGCACCGCCTCAATGCATGCCTGTGCCGGCGTCAGGTCGCGCTGCGCGAAGAGCACGAGCCCCGCGAGAAAAAATACAAGATCGTCCGACACTTCGCCAATATAGATGAGGGCGCTTGCATGTTTGCGGGCGCGCGAAACCAGCGCTCCGTGGTGCTTTCGCACGGGGAGGAAGTCGTTCGTCTCAAATACAGAGTGCGGCTGAATGTGGGAGGCCAGAAGTCCCTTTGCTTTGATCGCGCGGATGAGGTCGCGCGGGACTGCCGATTTCTCAGCGTAGATCAGGAGCTCGGCAATTCCTTCGCCGGCCATCTCTTCCAGTACGCGCTGGATCTCCTCCAGGTCATCGGACCAGGGATTTCCATCTGCAATTCGCAGACGCCCCCCGCTCAGGACGAGGGTGTCTCGTGTTTTCAGTTCAGCGATCAAGGTCCGCCCCCTGCCAGATAAGCCGGCAAAAAAAGGTTGTGTCAATCGTAATTATCGGGCTTTCGCCGGGCGTTAATTTGCCTTTTTCGCGATTTGCAGGGCCTGTTCGAAGATTAATTCCGCAACATTGCCTTCCAGCTCGATGGTCCGCCGGTCAAAGGAGCCCGTAAACGGCTTTGTGAGGTCCACGGGCCGGGCATCGGTCGTCACAACGAGTTCATAGCCCGCCTGAAAGACGCGGCTGCGAAGGGCGGCGTTGTGATAGCCCATCGGATAGGCGAAGAAACGGATCTTATGTCCCATCAGGTTCTTTTCGAGAATGGTCCGCGACTCTTCGATTTCAATGCTGAGCCGCCTTTCGTACGCCGCCGGCGTTTCGCCGGCCCGCGGCACATGGAAGGCGGTATGTGTGTGCGAATGATTCTGCACGTCAAAGCCCTCTTTCAAGAGCCGGTTCAGGTCGTCCCAGGCCATGCCCTCGGCGGGATCAGTATGGATGCCGCCCGTGTAGACGAAGAACGTGGCCGGGTATGCAAATTCGCGGAGAATCGGAGCCGCAATCCGCACCGCGCCTTCGTAATCATCATCAACGGTAATGGCGACAGCCGGCCTTGAAAGGAGCTTCTTGTTCTTCTGACGGTCCACTACTTCGGCGAGCGGGATCACAGAGACGTTTTCATCGCGGAGCCGCCGCATGAAGTGCCGAAACGTCGCGCTGGAAAGAGAATAACGTCCCCGCCCGTTCAGGTCGTGAAAACAAAGAATCGGCACGCGGTTGTACTGAGGTCCCTGCTGGCTGCCAGCAAGACCTTCCATGAGCGGCGCGACTCGCGGCAGCGCGGAGAAGATCGCCGACGCGGCCAGGAAACCAACCAGGGAAAGAGAGACTCTGCGCAATTTCATGGGCGTCTCTGCCTATTTTCGGAGTCGATCTGCGTTTACATGCAAGGCATTTACAAAATTTTGGCTATCTTGATATAGAAGAGACAGTCGGGAAGCGGAGCAACTTGAGAAGAATTGAAATCATGGATACGACTCTCCGCGACGGAGAGCAGACGCACGGAGTCAGTTTCTCCGGCTTTGAGAAAATGCAGATTGCCCGTTTTCTGCTCGAGCAGGTGCGCGTGGACCGCATCGAGATTGCGAGCGCGCGTGTTTCGAAGGGCGAACTCGAGTCGGTCCGCGAGATCTTCGCCTGGGCGAAGGAAAGATCGGTTCTCGACCGCGTCGAAATGCTCGGTTTTACGGATCACAAAGGGTCCATCGACTGGATTGCGGAAGCCGGCGGACACGTCATCAATCTGCTCACCAAGGGATCTCTTCGTCACTGCAAAGAACAGCTCGGCAAAACACTACCCGAACATCTCGCCGACATCGAGAAAACGGTTCGTTACGGCGCAGACCACGGGTTTCGTGTAAACGTTTACCTGGAAGACTGGTCGAACGGATTCTTGAACTCGCCCGAGTACGTTCGCGACATGGTCAAAGCTCTGCGCGAAATGCCGATTCATCGCTTTCTGTTTCCGGATACGCTGGGCATCATGAGCCCTGATGAAGTGCGCGCCGGTCTGCGTGATATTCTCGACCGCAATCCCGGTCTTCCGATTGATTTTCACGGTCACAACGATTATGATCTGGCGACGGCGAACTGCATCGCTGCTGTGCGCGAAGGCGCGGTCGGCATTCACTGTGCGGTCAACGGCCTTGGCGAACGTGCGGGAAACTCTCCGCTCGAAGCTGTAGTCACAGCGCTGCATGACAAGCTCGGAGTGACGACGGGCATCAATGAAAAAGCCCTCGTCGATGTTTCGCGTCTTGTCGAAACATTCAGCGGCAAGCGAATCTCGGCGAATCATCCAATTGTGGGGCATGACGTTTACACGCAGACTGCGGGCATCCACGCGGACGGAGACAAGAAGAACAATCTCTACGCGAATCCGATTCTGCCCGAACGTTTCGGACGCGAGCGAGTTTATGCGCTCGGCAAACTTGCCGGCAAGGCTTCTGTTTCGAACAATCTGAAAATGCTCGGCATTGAACTGCCCCCGGAAAAGGAATTGCAGCTGCTCGACCGAATCAAACAGCTCGGAGAGCAGAAACAGACCGTCACTCCGGACGACCTTCCATTCCTGATGGAGGATCTGTTCGGCTCCGGGGACGCAAGATCTGTGCGCATTCGCAGCGCTGAAATTTTTTCGACCCTCTCCGGCAAGCCGCGCGCGAAGATTGCCGTGGAGTTCAGCGGAACGCTCTATGAAGAAACCGGCGAAGGAAACGGTGGTTACGATGCATTCATGAAGGCGTTAGACGCCATTGCTCGCCGCGTCGGGATTGAACTGCCCCAGCTCGTGGACTATGAAGTCCGCATCCCGCCCGGCGGCAAGACCGACGCTCTCGTTGAGACAATGATCCACTGGGCGCAGCCAAATGCGCGGCCGTTTCGCACGGTAGGCGTTGACTGCGACCAGGTCATGGCGGCGATCGTCGCGACAGAGAAAATGCTCAACCGCATTGTCAGCCCGCTTCCCCGTTGAGCATTGTGCGAAGCTTCTTGATCTGGGGATGCGACGCCTCCCGCTCCTCGGCTCGATCGAGCAGATCTGCCGCCCGCGCAATATTGCCCAGCTTTATGTGGATTTCACTCAGAAGTAAGAGATTCTTGATGAGTTCGGGTTCTCTGAGATAAACGCGTTCCGCGAAATCAGCGGCCTCGCGCATCCGGTCCCTCTTTTTCAGGCAATAGGCAGCCACGTAAGCGAATTCATTGTCCACGTGGCCGGTTTCCGCCAGAGGGAGTGAAGCCGCAGCCGCTCGATCATAATCTTTCTTCTCCAGATAGTAGAGGATCAAGGGCCTCACAATCTCGGCGTTGGTCGGATCCTCGCTTCGCGCTTCCTCGAGCAGGCTCACTGCGCCTGTCTGATCTCCCGCCTTTGCCATGTTTCGTGCCTGCGCGACCTTCGCGCGGGAGGATGAGGATCCCGCAGCATGGGGGTTTGTGTATTCGACGCGCAGGAGCGAGAGGTCGTCCGTGATTTCCCCGCTTTCGAGTATGTTCGCATAGATTCCGTCTAGATCGCCGTCCGCATCCGCGACGTGTTCGAGGAAACGCGTCTCATCGCTGTTGAGCGTGCGTGACCCGTCTGCGCTCGATGAGAGCAGCACGTCGTCGCGTCCGTCTGAGCCTGCAATGATCACGTCGCCTGCTTGAAGCTGGTAGGTTCGAATTAAGAGTCTGCCGTCGAGCCCGCCGATTCCCAGTTTCCGGTGGATGGTGTCGTCTTCGAGAAATCTCGCCTGGCCGGCGCGCAAGAGAACGGTGCGAGGATGCTCTGCATTAATGAGATACAGTACGCCGCTTTCATCGTCCACAAGCCCGAGCACAATGGACACGAGCATGCTTCCGTCGAAACTCTCGAACATCTTCTGGAATTCAATGAATGCATTCTTAAGCCAGCGTTCAGGAAAAAGCTCCTGCATCGTCCGTGTGAGCTTCGTCCGCTCGATCATCATCCGGGCAACCGCTCCGAGCACGAGTGCGCCGCCGGCGCCCTGGATGGATTTACCCATGGCATCGCCGTTGAGGAAAACCGTATAGGTCCGGCCGCGCAGGTGAAGCGTATCCGCGAGGCAGATGTCACCGCCGAGCTCATCTTCGCGATCTTTAAAGGTAAATGATTTCTTCTGCCGTGTGAGGA
>CAZUJO010000049.1:12251-14295 GCA_964619995.1 uncultured Leptospiraceae bacterium | reverse complement strand
ATGATGGATACTGCGCGTCTGCGTGAAACGGCCCGCCTCGAATCGCGCTTTGGGTATCGAAAATGAAACATATCCTTTCAAATGAAGGGTTGCGTTTGCTGTCGCGATTCCTCCTGCGTGATCCGTTGCTCGCTTTCGATTTCGACGGTACACTCGCCCCGATTGTGGGCAACCCTTCGGCGGCTCAGATGCGCCCCTCAACCCGGCGCCTGTTGCGACACTTGAGCAGACAGCGACCCTGTGCTGTGATCTCTGGCCGTATGCGAGAGGACACCGCACAGCGCCTCGCGGGGATTCCGCTCGTGGCGGTGGTCGGTGACCATGGCGCTGAATGGGAAGGTGAAGTTCCGGATTTCCGGGTCTCTGCGCAAATTCGATCCTGGCACGAGCGACTGACGTCTGAGCTCCCTTCCGCGGGCATTTGGATTGAGGACAAGGCGTTTTCAATTACGGTGCACATGGCTCGGAGCGTGTCCACACGGGACATCCGTGCGACTCTGGAACGATTGCCCACAGCGCGCATCATCGGGGGCAAGTGCGTCTTCAATATCCTGCCCGCAGGCGCCAACGGCAAGGGGCAAGCGCTTCTCAGACTGATGAACTCGTTTCATCGGGATGCGGCTCTGTACATTGGCGACGATGAGACCGATGAGGATATATTTTGCCTGACCGCGCTTGATTCGGACGACATCCTCAAGTTGCGCGTCGGACAAAATCGAAGTTCAAAGGCAACATACTACATTAGTTCTCAGGAAGAAATCGATAGGTTGCTGGAGGCGTGTTGCGATAGCCATGAGCACCGGGCGCCCGAAAATATCAATGCATAGCCATTTGCTATTGCTTCCGCACATCCAGCTCGAACGCTCGATCAGGTTTTGCGGAAGGTTTGTGATAATATCCCAGAGGAGTCCATGGAACCACCAGAACTGAGAGGCAATTCCAGCCAACGAAGCCAGCGCGTCCTGGCTTTTGCGGTCGGAACTGGTCTGATCGCCGGTCTCGCGGCAGTCAGTCTCAAGACCGTGGTACACTGGATCGCGGGAACCTCGGTAGGCTCCGTTCATCCGATTCTCCCGGCTGCGGGGCTCGTGCTTACGAATCTCTTCATGCGGTTCGTTGTCCGCGCTAACGCGGGAACGACGGCTGACATACTTGTCGCAATTCTTCAGAGATCGAGTCATGTTGAGCGCTTCAAACTAATTTCACATCTTTTCGGAAGCGCCGTGACTGTTGGACTGGGTGGGTCGGCCGGGCTCGAATCACCAATTGCCATTACGGGCGCTGCAATTGGCTCCACATTGGGGAGGAATGCCGACTATCGGGACCGGACTCTCTTGCTCTCCTGCGGCGCGGCGGCGGGAATCGCGGCCGTTTTCAATGCGCCGGTTGCGGGCATTCTGTTTGCGGTTGAGGTGCTCGCCATCGACGTAACATTGTCTTCGATCGTTCCACTCGTTGCAGCGGCCGTAACCGGATCTTTGTGTTCGATTGTGCTGCAGCAAAATGAGATCTTGTTCGAGTTTCCCGGTATACAGCATTTCAACTATCGCAATGTACCGTACTATGTCGGGCTTGCTCTTGTCTGTTCACTGATCTCGTTGTTGTATTTCGAGATCTTACGCACCGTTCAAAAGGCCTTCGGCAGAATTTCCTGGCCCGGACGCCTTTGCGCCGCGGCATGTACGCTGGTGGCTTTCGAGATCGCGTCTCCGGTCGTATGCGGCGAGGGTTATCACACTATCAGTCAACTGGCCCGAGGCGATGCGACGCACCTCCTTTCGACCTGGCCCCTTCCAGTGTACGCAACGCTCGGTATTCTCGTTCTAGCGAAACTGTTTGCAACTGCGGTGACGCTCAAAGGCGGGGGAATTGGAGGAAATTTCGCGCCCTCTTTGTTTGTTGGCGCGTGCGTCGGCTATGCGCTCGCAAACGTCGTGAACCTCTACCATCCGGGCTTATTGCCTGCAGAAAATCTTACGATCGTTGGGATGGCCGGGACGTTGAGCGGCATCACCGGCGCGCTGGCCTTCGCGTCGCTCGATCC
>CAZUJO010000049.1:0-12241 GCA_964619995.1 uncultured Leptospiraceae bacterium | reverse complement strand
TTAACTGCAGTCTTTCTAATCGCCGAGGCGACGGGCGGCTACGATTTTATGGTCCCTCTGCTCCTTGTGGCCAGTTTGACGCATGTGATCGTGGTTCGTTTTCAACCGCATTCTATGGAACTGACCGAATTGGAGGAGCGCGGACTAAATCCCACCCGGCGGCGCGATGCACAGATACTCGGGCAGATTAGACTTCAGGATTTTATTGAAACTGATTTTGTGCCAGTCCAGGAGGACGCCTTGCTGCGACAACTCATCGCAGCAATATCGGTCTCGCGGCGAAATTTGTTCCCGGTAATTACGAAGGATAACCGGCTTGTCGGAATCGTAGATCTGAATGATATCAAGAGCCAGATGTTCAAAACTGAACTCTATGATTCTGAGCTCGTATCCAGTCTCATGATTCCCGTTACCGAAACGCTTGATATTAATGACAGCATGCACACGGCAATGGAGAAGTTCGATCGCGGAGGAGGCTGGAGTCTTCCGGTGTTAGAAAACTCTCGGTACGCCGGGTTCGTTTCTCGATCGAGGCTGTTCTCTGCGTACCGCGAGGGGGTTGGAGACACGTAAGGGAGCCGGTGAGACGTGTTCGGAATTATAATTTCGCAACATTTTGTTCGGTGCGAAAGAGGGAATTCGCAAAGAAACGCATGATTTGCCGCTTTTTTTACAGGCATTTCAGAAATTGCTTGGAGCACAAAATCGCGTAATGTCTTGATGCGCGCATCTCATGCCGTATATAGTATTCAACTATCTATTCCTCCTGTGCGCGCTTTACATGGTTTACTGGATCATGCCGGTCCGATGGCGGGCGGCAATTCTGTTCATCGGTTCTTTTGCGTTCTACGGAGCGATCTCCTTCGCATTCTCAATTCATTTTCTGTTTCTACTGTTAGTGAACTTTCTAGCGATCGTGTACCAGAGCGCGGAAAAAAAGAAATGGATGCTTATGCTCTTCGCGGCAATAAATATCCTGAATCTTGCTGCATTCAAGTACCTTTATAGCATCGCCGAAATTCCCGTGGCAATTCACGGTACCAGTGGTGCAGATAATTTCATTTCTCGATTTAGTCTCGCGATTGGCGTGCCGTTGTTTGTCACGTTCAGCGCATTCCAGCTCATAGCGTTTCAGGTGGACGCGTATCGGGATAGGCTTAAGCCGCCCCTCCGCCTGATCGACTTCCTTGCTTTCAATGCGTTTTTCCCCGGTCTACTTGCTGGCGCAGCCCGTTCGGATTTCGGGCACCAGCTAAGGACGCGTCCGAGTGAGAAGGAAGCCCTGGCGGGAGTGCTTTTGATAGGGCTCGGCCTTCTCAAGATTTTCGTGTCAGGTACCGTCTTCCAGATTTTTCATCCGGTACTCCACGATCCCCTCGTCTACAACGGAATGAGCAATGTGATTGCTGCCGCTGGTTTGCTCGTATGTTTGATTTTCAGCTTCTCCGCCTTGCGTGACGTGGCTTGCGGATCGACTAGAATCCTGGGAATAGAACTGGCGAGAGATCCTTCCGTTTTTAGGGTGTCCCCCGCGCAAATGGGCGGCCGTCCTGAATTCAGCAAGGTTTCTTACAAAATCGCGGGGCTAGCAGCGCTAGCGCTCGTCTGGTCTAGTGTTGCAAACCTGCGAATCGGCGCCGCAATGTGCGGCCAGATCTTCAGCGCCGAAGGTCTCTCACTGGAGTGGCCAGCTGCCAGATCCGCTCAAATTGCGATTCTTGCTGCTTTGTTCGTGGCTGTCTTCGAGATGTTGCGGCCGGCCCTCAATCGCCGCACTGATGGTTGGCACGGTCTCTTCCGTTCACGTTCGGTCCGTCCTTGATCAGGGAATCTGCTCGAAGATCACCTGCCCTCCGCCGTCTTCCGGAAAACCGCTGGCCTCAAATTTGGGAAGCAGCAGGAACCTGCCGGATCGCGTGTAGACGGCGCCGTCCGGATGAATTCCGTTGATTCCCGGATAAAGCAGGTTGATTGGAATCAACTTCGCCAGCTTTAAAGTGGAGACGTCACGCACCTCCACTCCCTTCGGATTTGCCAGGATCGTGTTTGCGAGAATCAGAAACTTTTTTCCATCGAGCGAAGGGATGAAATACTGAACGTTGCCGATGCACGGCTCTTTCTGCGTCACTTTGCGCGTCTTTAAATCCACGGCCCAGGTCTGCCAGAGCTGGTTTGATCCCAGGAGCATTCTGCCGACTGGATCGTAAAACACACCGTAGGCGGTCAGAGGAATCGGAATCTGAATCTTGTCCGGCGCATCCAGGCCAAACAAAACCATGACGGGATTCTGATTGCCGACGCCCATCTCGGCATACTCGCTCGCGACAAAGTAGCGTTCATCGGGCGTCAGGAAGAATCGAAAGTCGTTGCCCTCCTGAAGAGGCGGGAGATCAAAAGATTTCTCTTCAAGCGTAAGCTGCGGCAGGCGCACCCGTGTAAACTTCACCTTCAGATTCTGCGGATAGGACGAAGAGGTTTGATAGCCAATCAGATGAATGCTCTTCTCGCCGCCGTCGATGGCCGATTGCGTATAACGGGCGTCAAAATCGCCCACCTGCTTCAGGTCGGACCATTGGCCGGAAACGGTATCGTACAGGAGTATGTACGCGTATGTGTGCGTTCGGTCCGGGGAATCGTCCGGCTTCTGAAAGTTCATGATCATGTTGCGGGCATAGAATCCCGCAATACGGCCGTCAAAGTAGACGAAATCGAGAAAAGGATCGGTCCCGCCCTTGAGGGCGTTTCCAAAAGCCGCCCCCAGAGCGCGAAGGTCAACCCGCAGGTCCTGAACGGCTTTCTTCTCTGCAGAGAAGACCTGGAAAATGAGGGCATCGGGTTTGCCGCCTGCGCGTGACCAGCGCTGGTTCAGAAGCAGATATTTTTCGGGATGGAGAACCCTCGCCGCCGGGGTCGATCCGGCCGGAGCGGGCGCGGCAAGCACGCGCGTCAAGGACTGTGATTCTCCCGCCGAAACAGTCAGTATCAACAAAATGGTGGATAGAACCGCGTTTTTCATGCCAGATGGGACGCGCCGGACGGCCATTCTGCAATCGTTTTTGGCGGACGAAGACCCTGCGCGCGGCTTTTTTTTCTTATGTTCATACGAAGCCGGACCGATAAGGTAGCATAGAGAGGTCCATATGATCGATAAAATTGGCGGCATATCTCCCAATCAGGGCCCGAGAAAGTCGGAGCCAGTTTACCGGGCGGAAACCCCGGCTAAGGCCTCGGACAATGTAAGCATTTCCGAAGAAGCGCTCCGCGCCGCTGACGCTGCCCGGATCCAGAAACTGGCCCAGAACCCAGACGATTCCCGGGCAGAGAAGCTCAAGGAAGTCAAAGAGAAGCTGGCTCGCGGCGACTATGACAAGCTCTCCGATGAGGTGCTTGGGCAGGTTGCAGACCGGGTCGCAAAAGCCTTCCAGGGCTGATTCCAGTCACACTCACAAATAGTTGGGGAATAGCCGCGGATTAAACCGCGGCTTTTTTATTGGCTTCCCCTTCGCTCTGATACGACCGCTAGAATCTCGAAGCAACTGCGAAACGAAAACCGTCTGAGGTTCCGGCAAAGCCGACAGCAGTGTTCCGATTGGGTCGGAAAAGAATCGCGTCGGTAATCGACCAAGCGTACAGCATTACGAGACCGGTCTGGGCGATGCGCAGGCGACTCGCATGCAAATCCGTCCGCGTGCGCGCAGCGCTTGTCTGTCCGTAACCCTTGAAGAACCAGAAAAGAGCCTGCCCATCAGACTGCGAATAGCTCAGCAGGTTTCGCGTTGTATACGGCGTGCCCAGAAGGAATCCGCGCGTTGTCGCCGAATACACGGCCTTGTTCTTCATATAACGGTCTTTTTCGTAGAGAGTCCAGGTGACGAGGCCAGCCCAGGCTCCGGCATACAGATAGCCGATCTTGCGATTCTCGTAGAGCTGACCCCATCCCGGAATGGCCAGGTTTCGAGCCGTGGCTCCATACCAGGTAGGATTGACAATCTTCGCGCGCTCATCGAGCTCTTGCGCCGCTTTGCGCCGAGCTTCCAGCCGGCGAAGACGTTCCTGCTCTTCTTTGCTTGCACTTTCATTGCGCTGCTTGTCCGCTTCCGCGCGCGCCTTGTCTGCCTCTAACTTCTTCTTGTCTTCTTCCTGCTTCTTCTTCTCGTCTTCCAGCCGTTTCTGTTCTGCGAGACGTTTCGCCTCGTCCTGGCGGCGCTGCTCGTCGGCGCGCCGCTGTTCGTCCTGGCGTCTCTGCTCTTCAGCCCGGCGGGCGTCTTCGCGCGCTTTGTCCTCTGCCGATGTGTCGTACTGAATCCGGCGGATTTGATCCTTCATGATCTTCATAGGGCCCTGAGGCGTGTTGATCGTGATGTCCGTGCGCGTCTGGCCGGTAATTTGGCCGGTCAGCACACGGCCGTCCCGTAAATAGATTGTTTCGGCGGCGAGCGAGTAGGCCGCAACCAGGGCGAACAAAAGCAAATAACGCATCTGACGGATTGGACGAAGCATTATTTGAATTTCTGAACTTCGACCAGTATCCTGTCTGCAATTTTTTTATAGGATTCAGCAATCTTCCCGTCTGGCTGCTGGAGCGTGATTGGCAGGCCGGCTTCGCCCGATTCCATGATATCCTTCTCCACAGGAATGGCGCCTAACTCCGGGACTCCCAGCCGTGCGGCCATCGCAGAACCGCCGTTCTTCGAGAAAATGTTTGTAACGTGCCCGCATTTTGGGCACTGGAATTCGGACATGTTTTCGATGATTCCGAGAATGGGAATCTTCACCTGCTGGAACATGGAAGCGGCCCGCGTTGCGTCCTGAAGGGCCACATTCTGGGGAGTCGTAACGATGACAGCGCCGTCCACGTCAATGAGCTGCGCGAGCGAAAGTTGAACGTCGCCGGTGCCCGGCGGCAGATCGATCAGAAGCACGTCAAGCTCGCCCCACATCACCTCATACAGGAACTGCTCCACCGCCTTTCCCAGCATCGGGCCCCGCCAGACCACGGCCTGGTCCTGGGCGAGCATGAATGCGAAGCTCATCAGCTTGATGCCCTGAACTTCATGCGGATAGATCTTATTGTTGCCGTCGCCGCTGAGCGGCAGCTTGGAAGCGGCTCCAAACATCTTCCCGATGGACGGTCCATAAATGTCTGCGTCAATGAGACCGACTTTCAATCCCTTCAGTTTGAAGGCTGCCGCCAGGTTTGCGGCCGCCGTGGATTTGCCGACTCCGCCCTTTCCAGAGCCGACTGCGATGATGTTCTTCACGCCTTTGATGCGGTTGCCCTGCTCTTCCGGCTTGAGGCTTTCGTCGACGGCGAAGCGAATCTTGACGCGTTTGCCCGGATTTGCCTTCGTGAGGAAACCTCGAATCTGGGCTTCCAGAGCAATCTGCTGTTTGCGGTCCGCGTCAGGCGATTTCAGATGAACCGTGAAGGCCTCTGCGTCTTCTTCGATGCGGTCAAACGCGCCCAGATCGAGCAGGCTTTCCTTGTAGGATGGATGCTGGATTTTTCCAAGGGCTTCCCGGACGGCCTGTTCAAGCTGGTTTTTCATATCGCTTGCAAGAAATGTGAAAGAGGCCGCGGTGAAAACACTTTTCCGAATAGCGAAGGCGTGCAATTCTGGCCTGTGGCTTCTGTAGGCGATAATATAAAGGCTGAAAACTCAAGCTGGACCTTCGGCGGCGACGTCCCGAAGTCTTTCGACGCTCACGTGAGCAAATCCGTTCCACTGTATCTTGAAGGTCATGATCTGACCTGCAAGGTTTCGGATTATTTTGTTCAGGATGGCTCTACCATCTATGACCTGGGATGCTCAACCGGCGAACTGCTTCTGAAAATCGCGCAGAGACATGCGAGCAAAGACATCCGCCTCATCGGCGTGGACCGTGTCGAAGGCATGATCGATTTCGCGCGCGAGAAATGCAAAGATGACCCGCGGATCTCTTTTGAATGCGCGGAAATCGCTGAATGCGATATCAAATCCGCGGACATGATCGTAGCCTACTACACAGTGCAATTTGTGCGCCCCGCATTCCGGCAGGAGCTCATGAATCATATCTGGAAGGGTTTGCAGTGGGGCGGCGCGTTTTTGATGTTTGAAAAAGTCCGCGGGCCCGATGCGCGCTTCCAGGACATACTGACCGGGCTCTACAATGACTATAAACTCGAACAGGGATACTCTTCCGAAGAGATCATCGGCAAAGCGCGGAGCCTGAAGGGAGTGCTCGAGCCATTTTCAACAGCCGGCAATCTGGATTTACTGCAGAGGGCCGGTTTCAAAGATTGTATGAGCATCATGCGCTATCTTTGCTTCGAAGGAACGCTGGCCATCAAGTGATCCGCGCGCAGCCGCGGTGCAGAAAATCAAACCATTGAGCAGTTTATGAGAAATTTCGTCCTGGCATTCGGTAACTTCTTTTTTCGCTGGAGAGACACAGCGTTCTCCATCGTGTTTCTCGGCGCATTTCTTTCGGCCGGCGTCGCAGTCCTGAATCCTGACGGAATCGACTGGGACATTCGCACCAGCATCATCGGGCTCATTGTTGCGCTCATGGGGCAGTTCGTGCGCGGGATCACCATCGGCTATGCCTACATTAAGCGCGGCGGTCTGAACAAGAAGATCTACGCAGAAACGCTGCAGCGCCGCGGAGTATTTGCCCATTCGCGAAATCCAATGTATCTGGGAAACCTGCTGCTCGTAACAGGCGCGCTCATTACAGTGAATAACCTCGCATTCTACGCTTTCGCTTTCGCTCTCTTCTATTTCATCTACTATGCGATCATCGTCGCTGAAGAAGATTTTCTCAGCAAGAAGTTCGGCGCAGATTACGTTCAGTACACGAAAGAAGTCAATCGTCTGCTTCCCGGGAACATGGGCAAATGGTCTGAGACCGTAAAGGAAATGGAGTTTTCTTTCAAGCGTCTGATCCGCAAAGAGCACGGCAGCACTTCCGTGATTTTTGGCGGACTCTGTCTTTACAACATCACGAAGTTTCACCTTCGCTACGACATCCCTCTCGAATCTTTTACTGGCCTGTGGATCACAGCCGGCTGCATCATTCTCTTCCAGGTCGTTTCCGCAATTCTCAAACGCACGGGCAAGCTGGCAGAGGCAGAATGAGCCGTACCGAACGCATCACATTCGGCTTCGCGCTGGTCGGCGGGACTCTGTTTTTCATTCCGTCGATCCTTGCGCTTCTTTCGGCCGTCATGATTGTTCTCGGGCGCGCGCAGGCACCGGCCGGCCAGGCATGGAGCAGTCTCGGCTCGGGAGTCGTATTGCTGCTTCTGTCACTCCCGCCTCTGGGCAGTTTCTTTCTGCGCCGCACGCCGCGGGGACGCACGCTCCTTCGCATCACTGGATGGATCTTTCTTGTGCCCGCGCTCGTATTGCCTCCGGCCCTGGCTATGCCGCCGGTCACGGGTGTTCTGTTGTTTGCGATCAGCCTTGCGGGTGTGTGGATGCTCGTGTGGGGGCGTCCGGAATCTCAGTAATCACGGCGTCTCCCCAGAGACGCTCGAGATTGTAGTACCGCCTCTGTTCTTCCATGAAGAGGTGCACGACGACATCAATAAAGTCTAGAACCATCCAGCCTGAGTCCAGGTCTTCCGCGCTGATGGAACTGTTCTTTCTTTCCAGCTTCGGAAACCGCTTCTGAATATCCTTTACGATGGACTTCAACTGCACGCGCGAACCAGCCGAAGCGATCACAAAATAGTCGAAGTACGGATTGACCGCCGTCAGATTCATCAGAACAATTTTCGAGGCCTTCTTTTCCTGGAGAACCTGCGAAAGCTCTTCCACAAGTTTGTCGGACGCGGACTTCTGCGGAGCGCGCGGGGATGTTTGTTTCTTCGCCATAATTACTCAAAGACCTGGAGCTTTTTGATTTCGAAATCCGTTCCAAGCAGAATGGTCACGTCCACGTCCTGCGTGCTGCGATCAAAGAACACGCCCTCGCGCGGCAGAGCCGTCATGTCCATGACGTGCTTTCCGAGAGAGGTGCGTCCGGCGCGCACAAGAATCACGCTCTTCGGCACCGGTTTGATTGGATAATTGTCCGCGTTCAGAACGAGGATGCCGCGATCCTGCAGGAACTGTTTCACGCGCCGCGCAAGCCCGCCGATCTCCGTGCCGTTGAGAACTTCGAGAGAGAACTGATCTTTCTTCATCCTGCCCGAGCGCAGGTTGTCGAAAAATTCCGCGTATACGGTCTTCGCACGCTTGTCTTTCACATAAAGCTGACGGTCCGGCCCCTGCTCCAGAGGCACTTCAAGGATTGCAATGCTCGAATCGGCAAGAAAGCTCAACAGCGATGCGACTTCCGCCTTCGTCAGATCGGTCTCAATGAGAGACGCGGCAAATGCGCGAAGTTCGCGCGATCGAATCTTATCAATGAACTGCTGCGAATTCCAGGCAACGTTGAGCAGAATCGTTTCCATTCTGCGCATGCGTTCGAGTCCGCTGAGCTGCTCCTGTCCGGCCTGCACGCGGCGCGCGAAAGCAAACTCCGCAGCCTGCGCGCCGGAGAAACGCATGCGTCCCGCCGGGTACTGGAAATTCGAATTCGGAAAGATCTGCGGCGTTTCAAGGTACATCGGCAGACCTTCGCCGAGGTCGATCAGGCGCGCGAGCGTCTCGCGCGTCATTTCAATAGAGTAGACCGACTTGAGACCGGAATAGCGGTCAAAGTTGTCCGCGAACATTGCGCTCCGTTCGGAAATGGACTTAGAGCCTTCGGGCTGCCGGGCGTCCGTATTCACGAAGTAGAAGAGAACCCATTTCTGTTCGGGAAACAGAATCATCTGCGCAAGCGTCTCGATGCGGTCCTGATCGCGCACGATCAGACGGATCGGAACGACGTCTTTGTCGATCAGACGCTTTTCAAGCTGGTTGGAGAAGAATCTCCGCACGAAAAGAAAAGATGCAACGATAACAAAAACCAGCGATGCTGCGAGGACGATTCGGCTAATGCGCGACATTCAGATAAAGACCCTGTGCTCGGATATAGTCAAGAACGTCGTCTTCCAGGCAATCCTTTAATGCGTCATAGTTCCGTTCCAGAAGAGACCGCCGCACGGCCGTGCTTGAACAACCGGGCGGCACGGGCAAGCGGTGGACCGTTGCGCCGAAGTCCCTTTCTGCCCTGCGAATGGAAGTTTCCGCATCCGCGTCGTCCTGGCGCACAGCCACGAGCATGGGATGGTTTGCCGCAATCTCGGCCGGATCTTTCCAGCCGGAAAAATCGCGAAGGCTGTCCGATCCGAGCAGGAGGGCGCAGGTGCCGGCGTGGGATCGACGAATCTCCCGAAGCGTTTCCACCGTATAACTGGGTGGCGGCCGCCGGCCTTCTGCATCGCTGAGATCCACGGCCAGGCCTTCGCCGCGCAGTCGATCCCGCACGAGAGCAAGCATCTTCAAACGATCCGCGAAGGATGCCTGAATCGCATCCTTGAATGGAGAACGATTGGCGGGAATCAAAAGCAAACGCTCCCCGAACCCAAGGGCCGTGCGCGCCATGACTGCATGTCCTTTGTGCGGAGGATCGAATGAGCCGCCGAACACGATGAGAGAAAAACCGCTCACACCGAATCCGCATCCGGCCCGCAGGGTCTGCAATCAAAACTCTTCCCCGGCCGTTTCACCGGCCGCTTCACCAGAAGCGCGCCGCTGTGACCACGCCGTTCGCAAGCATGTGCGCGGCAACCGGCAGCGCGAGGCCTCCGCTCTCGATCCGCAGAGCGGCCAGAAAGCCGCCCGAAAGAACGTACAGGACAAACATCTCCGGCGAATCCGGAAAGTGAGCCAGCGCAAAAACAATCACAGAGAGCGCATGACCGAGAAGCGGGTCCGGACCGATCGAAGGCAGCAGTTCACGAAACAACACCTCTTCGAGAAGGGGAGCTCCAATCGCTCCCAGCAGCAGAATCGCAAACGTTAGGCGATCAATTCGAACAACTCCGCCCTGCCCCTCGCCAATCAGGAAGATCAGCCACACCAGAAAGATCGATGCGATGACGGCCATCGCGTAGCTTTCCGGATGCGGCGGCGGACGGAACAGAATGCGAAGGCGGTACGGCGCAATCAAATAAAGCGAAAGAGGCGCAGCGCTCGTCATGGCAAGCGGCGCAAAGAGCATAAGTCGCAGGGGCTCAGGCATCGACCGCGAAGACTGAAAGAACCACAGCGCTGCCGAACCGAGAATCACCAGAACGCTCAGAGCGGCGGGCCAGATCGACCGGCCGGTGCGGAGAGAATCGGCCAGCTCGCGCTGCACGGCGATTCGCCGCGCGGGAGGCTGCTTCTTATACTGAACGTAGGATTCGTTGAGTTCCTCAAGCTCCCGCCGGGTCAGATGGGGGGCAACCTTGCGCCGCACCGACCCCGGAAACAGGCGCCAGAGCAGTCCGGCCTGTTCGCGCTTGACCTGCTTCATAGGAACAGAAAATCCGATGGAAGGGCGATTTCACGTCGTCCAGGAGCAGACAGATGAAGCATATAGCTATTGTCGGAGCAACCGGCGCCGTAGGTCAGGAAATGATTCATGTTCTCGAAAAGAGAAATTTCCCGGTCTCCAAACTGACGCTCCTTGCAAGCAAACGCTCCGCTGGAAAAACCATGCAGTTTAAAGGCCAGCCCGTCGTGGTTCAGGAGCTCACGGACAAATCGTTCGAGGGAGTCGACATCGCGCTGTTCAGCGCCGGAGCCACCATGAGCAAGCAATTTGCGCCGGCTGCGGTAAAGGCGGGCGCCGTCGTCGTGGACAACTCGTCCGCGTTTCGCATGGATCCGAACACACCGCTCGTCGTTCCGGAAATCAATCCGCAGGACATCGCGCTTCACAAAGGCGTCATTGCGAATCCAAACTGCTGCGCGATCATACTTCTCATGGCCGTTTATCCGATTCACAAAATCAACCCGATCAAGCGGATCATCGTCTCCACATATCAGTCCGCGTCCGGAGCGGGCGCCAAAGCAATGGAAGAACTGAAAAAGCAAGCCGCCGATGTTCTCGCCGGAAAGCAGCCCGTGCCCGAAGTGTTCCAGTTTCCAATAGCGTTTAACGTCTTCAGTCACAACGCTTCGATGGATCCGGAAACCGGATACAACGGCGAAGAACTGAAAGTCATCGAGGAATGCCGCAAGATCATGCACATGGATCAACTGGCGATCTCGCCCACCTGCATCCGCGTGTCCACGATGCGCGCGCATGCGGAGTCCGTTCATCTGGAACTTGAGAAGCCCGCAGACCTTGACGCGATTCGCGCCTCGATTGCAGGCTCGCCGGGTGTGCGCCTCCAGGACGACCGGCAGAAGAACCATTTTCCCATGCCCCTCGAAGCGAGCGGCCAGGATGACGTTCTCGTCGGCAGGATTCGCAAAGACATCGGGTCGAGCACCGGAAGAGAAATCGATCTCTTCTGCTGCGGCGACCAGCTTCTGAAGGGCGCTGCGCTCAACGCAGTTCAGATCGCCGAGAAGCTGATCTGATTTGAGGAGGCGTGTATGGCCAGAGTGCTGATTCCGCTCGCAGATGGTTTTGAGGAAATGGAAGGGATCATCCTAATCGACGTGCTGCGGCGCGCGGGAATTGAAGTCGTCTCTGCTTCTCTCAAGGAAGGTCCGGTTACAGCATCCCGCGGAACAAGGCATCTTGCAGACACAACGCTCGACGCAGTCCTGAAAGACGATTTCGATATGGTCGTCCTTCCAGGAGGCGGCCCGGGCGCCAGAGCGCTCGAAGCGGACCACCGCATTGGCGGGCTCTTGCGCGACTATCAGGCGAAGGGGAAACGAATCGGCGCCATCTGTGCGGCGCCTAACGTTCTGCGCAAGAACGGCATAATAAAGGGAAATGATCCGTTCACGATGTATCCCGGCTCTGTGCCCGGAGGATCGGGTGGACATTACACGCAGGAGCGGATCGTGCGAAACGGTCCCGTTACAACGAGCCTCGGGCCTGGATCCGCTTTTGAATTCGCGCTTGAGATTGTAGAACAGCTCTGCGGAAAAGAGAAACGGGACGCTGTGGCCGCCCCGATGTATCTTCCCTGAGTTAACGGAGTTACGCAGCCGCCACAGCGCCGATGGCTGTTTCCTGCGAAGGCAGGATTGTAAAGTATCTATACAGATTCAAGATGTGCAGCACATCGTTGCACGGTTTTGAAAGCGCTGCGAGCACAATAACCCCGCCGTGCTCTTTGACTTCGATAAGTCCATCCTCAAGCCCGAAGGCAAGGATG
>CAZUJO010000048.1:0-14549 GCA_964619995.1 uncultured Leptospiraceae bacterium | reverse complement strand
CGCAGGACTCCCCGCCTTGACCCGCCCCCGCTTCGAGAAGATCGAGCGGCAGGTTTCGCGTAACACCGCCGTCGAGAAACAATCGGCCCTTTACCTGCTGAAATCGAACCATGGGGGGAACGCTGCTTGATGCGAGGATGATGTCTTCGAGATGTGAAGCGGATTCAATGTGCTCATTCCGAAAGACCACCTCCCGCAGCCCGGCCTCTGCCGCTTCCTCCGCAAGAACGGATCGGTATCGCCCCTGGCTGAAAAGTTTCATTTCTTTTCTGTAAGCGCTCATCAAGCGGAGCAGGAGCCTGGCGCGCGAAAGAGACGTGCCGTAAAGGTTCGAAGGCACTTCGAGAGCGTTGATCGCAAGACGGCAGCGGGAACGCTTGATTGCATCGAAGTCCATGTAGGTGGCAATCGCCCGTCGATACATTCGCTCATGGGGAAACGGGCGCGTGCCCAGAAGGAGATTGCGTGCATGGAAATTCGATGGATTCCGCAGCGTGACAGATCGGAAATATTCAACCACTTCCGATTGAATTCCGACCACAAGACTCGCGGCCATGGCCGCGCCCGCGGAAGTTCCGCTGTAGGCGGTTACGTTCAAACCAGCGTCCCGCAGAACCGCGCCAACGCCCAGGCCGAAAAACGCCTTGCATCCTCCGCCCGAAATCGCTAAACCAAAACGAGTCTTACCAAACATGCTTCTAGCCATTCCTGTTTATAACGAAAAAAAGACAATTCCGACTCTGATCGAACAGACTCTGGCCAATCTGCCGCCGGAAATCAGACGGATCATATGCATCGATGACGGCTCGACGGACGGCTCGTCGGAAGCTCTCGATGAACAGGCGGCCATACACAATAATGTCGAAGTAGTACATCAGTCGAAAAACGGGGGATACGGGCAGAGCATCATAACGGGACTGAAACTGGCGCGGGACCGCGGCTATTCGCACCTGATTACCATGGACTGCGATCTTCAGCACAGACCCGAAGATCTGATCCGGTTTGTGCGCATGGATTCGAAAATCGACCTGGTATCCGGCTCCCGATACCTGCCCGAGTCGCTGAGCCAGGGAACGGCGCCGCCCGACCGCATGGAGATCAATGGGCGCATACCGGCACGATTGAACGCGCGCTATGATTGGAATCTGACGGACGCGTTCTGCGGCTTCAAGCGATTCGCAACCGCAAGCATCGATCCGGACGCTTTCCAGGAGAAGGGATATGCGTTCCCTATGGAATTCTGGGCCTACGCAAAGGCCCGCAATCTGAGAATTGAGGAAATCCCGGTCAGCCGAATTTATACGACAGACGATCGATCTTTTGGAGAGGACCTCGACCGGAAGCGCCGCAGATACCGATACTATCTTCAGACCTGGCTCAGGTCCGAAAAGAAGTACGGCATCCGGTGAAACAGTTTCAGTTCAAGACCTTTGATGAGCAGAAAATTGCGCGCCTGCGCAAGGCGCTCGATCGCGAACTTTCTCGCCACGGCCTGGCGCAGTGCAGTCATATCGTTGAATCGATCCTGAGCGAGCTCATCCAGAACGCGATCAAGGCGAACCTGAAACGCATATTCTTCGAAAACCAGAAAACGGAACCGGACGACGAAGCCATCTCCAGGTTTCACAACGAACTCATGGAAAACCCGGCCGGGCTGATGCAAAGGGCCGCGCGGTCAAAGCTGATTGTGCGAGTTCAAATCGAGTCAGGCCGCAAACTCATCGTCCGAATCTTCAACAGCGCGCCCATGACGCGCGGCGAAATCGCCCGTGTGCAGCGCGCGCTTGCGGGAAAACGTAACTCGGCGGAAGGCGCGGGCCTCGGACTCGGAATGTGCGCTTCGCTCCTTGCAGGGATCGGCCTTCCGGATGCCCTGCGATTCGAGAGCAATGTGCGCGGAACTGAATTTCGCCTGACGCTTCCAAAAGGGATCGCATCCCCTGATCAGGGGGTCCGGCTTCTGCCTGCGATCTCCGCCGCGCTTCCTCTGCCGATCCTTTCGGACACCCGCGCAAAGCTGCGAGCGGGCATTCCTCCGGCCGAAATCCTGGCGACGGAACCCGCGGACCCGGTTCTTGTTTTGAGCGTGAAATCAGGGATCTCGCCGCTGCGTCTGAAATCAGCGCCGATGGATCTTGAACCGCTGGCGCGGTCGGTCCAACCCGGGTCGTGGGCGGGACTGGAGCAGTATTTTGCCGCTGCGATCTCGAAAGCGTCTCTCAAGAATCTGCAAAAAAAGACGGGGCGAAAGCCCGGAAAGGCAAGCGGCCTGCACAGCATCGGCGTCAACCCTGAGGCCCTGCGCGCCCTGATCCTCAGAGCGTACAGAAGCAGGCCCGGGCGGATAAAATGATTGACACTGATCTTCCCGGCCGGATGTTCCAGAAAGCATGAATATCTCCACAAGGAAGAAAGGCAATCATCTGATCGTGGCTCTGGCAGGGGAATTGAACCTCTACAATGTCGGAGAGGTGAAAAACCAGATTACGACGACGATTGGTTCTGATACCAGTTCCCTTGTAATGGATTTCAAAGACCTGAAATATATCGATTCGTCCGGAATCGGACTCATGGCTCAGCTGAAAAAGAAATACTCTCAGGGCAGCGGCAAATTCGCGCTCATGGGTGTAAGCAAAGAAGTCATGGACGTTCTGCGCATTACTGCGCTCGACAGCTTTTTCACTTTCATCGCCTCCGAAGATAAGCTCGAAGGTTAAAACCGGTAGGACCAGAACAGCGCAAGGCTGGGCTCAGGAGGCCGAACCGTCAGGTCAGGCACGGGAGCGGCGGCAAGCTGCACATCGAGAACGCTCGCAGTATCTTCGCGGTGCCGGTACAGATCAAACCAGTGAAATACATACAGGCCGCCGGCGGTCAATGCCAGATAACGTTGATTTGCCTGGTGCCGCTGGAACTCTTTGAAATAGGACTGATTGTTGAACAGCATCACAGTCAGGTCGCCCTGCGCCTTCTTTGTCATGGTGCTCGCAAGATAGTATTCGTAAACGAAGCCCGTCCACATTCCGATGAAGCTGTACCTGAGTGAACGGCCCATGATGGTGCGGCCGCTTGCGATCTGCGGGCCTCCGATGATGAGGTTGTTCGGATCCAGCCAGCGGAACGGCACGACGACCATGCTCACATCGGCGGAGACAATCTGGGATTCCGGAATGGTGATGTTGTTCCCGTTGCCGTCCCGGATGATGACCCCTTCGGGGGCCACATCGATCACCTTGCCGGCGACCTTTGTTTGAGCCGTAGTCGTCACAACGGCCTTCTTGTCCATGGCCAGGTAGGGTATGATTTTCTGGTAATCGGCCACCTTGCGCACTTCGTAGGCAACCATGTCGTCGCGCGGAATCTTGCGGACGCTCCGGCGTGACTTGCCTTCGGCCACGATCACGTAGTCCGAAGACACGCTGGCAAGAAGGGCCTCGCATTTTTTCTCACCGGAGGTCCTGGTCGTATAACAGACCGGGATGCCCGACTGGGAAAACTCAAGGCTTTCAACTTCCTCGGACGGCACCGTTATGCGCTCACCGCTGATACGCACAAACGTGACCACTCCGGATTCCTCTGCCTGGTAAAAACCCTCGATCGATTCGCCGCTCTTGAGAAGCAGATTGTCCGCATGCAGAGATGCGGCGCAAAATACGACCACAGCGACCAGGGCGCGTTTCATTTTGCGCGGATCTCCTTGATCGACGAGATCGGGAGAGATTCTTCTTTGTCGCCCGCTTTGAACTTGAGGTCTTCTCCTTCAACGCGAATCGCCGTCGTATCGGAGGCCGTTCCCGTCACAGGCGTCAGGCCCAGGGCGGCCGCCCCGTCAGACGGTTCAATGCGCTCCATGTTCGAAACGGGCACAGAGATCTCAAATTCGCCGGAATAAATGCTGGCCACGTCTTTATTTACCGCGATGCGGGTGCCGCTCACGACACGCCCATCGCGAAATTTTACGCGAAGGCGGGTCTGCGCGACAAAAACGGACGGAGGAGCCGGCCGCTCAAGCAACAGAACGCCCGGATCCGGCCGTTCGGGAAGCGCGACCCGCAGGGAGCCGGTATCTTCCGGCAGCGTCGGCCTTGCGACCGCCCGCTCCTGCCGGGCCCCGGGCTCATCGAGTTCCTTCTTGATCTCTTCCACGAGAGCGCTCTGCTTCTGATCATTGGACTTCAGAATCTTCTCAACAATTACAGGCTTCAGCTGCAATTCCTTGCCTTCTTCCACATCGCGCAGGACCTGCTGATCGCCCAGACGCGTGGCATTCTGTTGCGAGAAATCCTTCACTTCCTTGCCGCCGTTGTAGAAGTTTCCAATGAGCATCAAGCGCCGATTCGATTTCACGGCTGGATCGCTTGTGCCGCCGCGGTTGACGACGTCGATGTAGCCGCTCACTGCCTCTTTCACATTACCCGTCTCTTCGTAAGAACGGGACAACATATACTTCTCGTCGAGGCTCAAATCTTCCAGTTTTTTGAAGCGCGCGAGGGCTTCGCCGAAGTTTCCCGCGCGAAAGTAGGCCGCCGCGCGCTCGCGATCGGTCATTCCAGACGCTTCAATCTTATCTGCGGCCCGCTTCTGTTCGCGCAAAATATCAAGAATTACGCGGGCGGTTTCCGCGTAGTGCGTGCCCGCGTATTCTTTTTCGACTTCTTCGAGTCTGGGAATGGCAATGTCGTTTCGCGTCGTGAGCGCGGCGCAGTAGCCGGCATGCAGCTTCAGAAAGCCGCGCGTATCGTTCTGGCTGTTCTCAGTCTGCGCCAGAAGCTCATCGTACTTTTTGAACGCAACGTCGTAGCGGCGGTTCCGTTCCATATAGAAAGCGAACTGCAGCTTCGTCATGAAGTCCCGGTCTTCGCTGATCCGAATCGGAGGTTTAAAGTTCAAGCGGCGCACGCCGTTGATGACAATGACACCAAACCGGTTCAGCCAGGATTCCGTGCCGTCGAGCTCGAACTTGTCGAAATTCAACACGCTTGATTCGAGCACGTTGAGCTTGATTTCCGACTTAATGCTGTCGTCGCCGGATAGCATCTGGCGAAAGCGGGTCTTCAGCATGCGCGAAGAGAGCTCGAAGTTCAAAATCCGTTCGCTCGCA
Source organism: uncultured Leptospiraceae bacterium (assembly GCA_964619995.1). Lineage (GTDB taxonomy): Bacteria > Spirochaetota > Leptospiria > Leptospirales > Leptonemataceae > JAEUSB01. The sequence goes on along the minus strand of CAZUJO010000048.1, from coordinate 9,448 downwards.
ATCTGAACGCGCAGCTCAAGCAGAGTCACGCTGATGATGGCCTGAGTAATGAGCGCAAACAGGAGCGCCAGACCCAGAATGACCGGGAGAAGAAGCCGGCTCCGACTCACGGAACCTCCAGAACGATTGCGGAAACGTCATCGCGATAGTCCGCGGCGAACGCCTCAAATGTTGTTACGAGGTCTTTCAAGAAGACTTCTGTCGTGCTGCCGGAATGTTCGACAAACATCTTCTTGATGCGCTCAAGCGAAAACTGCTCTTTCTCCGCGTTATTCGTTTCCATCAGACCGTCCGAATAAATCAGAAACCGGTCGCCGGATTTGGTGTTCAACCGCTTCACCGAATACTCAAAATCTTCCATGAGACCCATGGGCGGTCCCATTTTGGGGATTTCAATGAGGTCTCCCGTGGACGGACGCAGACACAGAATGGGCAGATGCCCCGCGTTTGTGATCAACGTATCGCCGTGCGGATGAAACAGAAAGAAAACGCCGGTCGCGAAATACGAAGATTCGAAACGCGCAGCAAGGCTGTTGTTCAGACTTCCTACGATCTTCCTCGGATTCAAGAACTTGCGCGTCGCATTTTCCAGATTCTGAATCGTAATCGTCGTAATGAGCGCGGCAGAAACCCCGTGGCCGGAAGCGTCCGCAAAGAAGAATCCGTTGAATCCTTTGTCAAATGGAAAGAGGCCGTAGATGTCTCCGCTTACTTCGCGCATCGGACGGTAGTAGATTTGTCCTTTGTACTTTGGAATGAGTTCCGCGCCTTTGATGAACGTCTTCTGCACCTCTTTGCCGATGCGAAGTTCTGTCTGAATTTCGTCGTTCAGCCGCGAAATGGTTTCGACCTTTTCCTCAATGTTCGCAGCCATTGAATTGAATGCGTGGCCCAGGTCGTCGAGTTCATCGTGCCTCGTATCTTTCCACTGCGCGCGCGTTTTGAGATCTCCCTCGGCCATCTGATTGGAGGCCTGCGTCAGAATTTCCACGCGGCGGAAAATCAGGTTGAAGACGAAGATCGCGAAGAGGACGTGAAAGACCACGCCCCATACAACAGAAATCGCGATCTGAATGTAAATGCCGCGCAGCGCCTGTTTGATGGCCTGCAGACTCAGAATGGTCGAGAGATAGAGCCGCTTATCGCCTTCTCCGCGAAGCGGCAGCAGAAACGAAACCGTGAAATCCTGTTCGTTGATCTGCTTTAAATAGGAAGATCGGTAGAGAGTCAAATCCGCAGACAGCTCAATGGACTTTCGGCGCAAATCATCGGCCACAGGCTGGCCGCGCTGCGATTCGTCCGGCGCGCTGTGCCAGATATTCCCCTTGTCATCAAAGATCACGAACTGCGTGATCTCATTTGCTTTGAGCGCAGATTGAAAGTCCGCATAATCCTGGTTATCCGCAACAGGGACGCTGGCCTTTTCCAGCCGCTCCTGAACGGATTTCACCAGGTTGTCCGCCTGATAGCGGAAGTTCAAAATGAGAAGGTCGCGCTGATTCGAGAAGATCATCACCGAGAAGAAGATGATGTTCACAAATGCGAGCATTGTGTAGAGAAGCCCGATCTGGACCCTCAACGAACTCCGGCGGTTGGACTCTTTTTTCATGGCCTTATTTTCTAAGATCGGCCAGCCGGGGCCTGTTTCGACACCAGGAATGACGATCCAGGCTGGATTTTACGGCTTTTCCGGAGCCTGAGGGCTGTCCTGAGGCCGGGTTTCCGGGACATACTTGTCATCCTTGAACCGTCCCTTCAGGACCGTCCCATTGCTGAGCGTCCACTCGCCTTCGCCATCCTTGCGGCCGTCTTTCACCTGACCCGAATACTTCGAACCGCTCTTGTAGGTGAGCTCGCCAGTGCCTTCCATTTGTCCAGCCTTGAACTCGCCTTTGTAGCGGATGCCCCGCGGGGAGGACAGCTCTCCCTGCCCCTGGGGCAGGCCCGACACGAAATCGCCCTCGTAGACAGCGCCTTCCTTGTATTCCAGTTTGCCCCGACCCTGCATTTTGCCGCGCTGAAACTCGCCGGTATAGCGGTCGCCGTTCGCGAAGACGACGGTGCCCTTTCCATGCATGAGACCGGCCTCAAAATCGCCTTCGTAGACGCTGCCGTCTTTGAGTTTCAGTTTTCCCCGGCCTTCCATTCGGCCCGCGGAGAAATCCCCTTCAAAGACGCGGCCGTCCGGATACTCCACGTGCGCTTCGCCCGAGAGCTTGCCGTCCTTGAACTCGCCCGTGCAGAGCGTTCCATCCTTGAATTTCAGGCTGCCGCGGCCCTGCATCTGGCCGTCCTTGAACTCGCCCGTATATACTTCGCCGCTTGCGAATTCAAACGAACCCTTGCCCTGAATCTTATCGTCGATGAATTCGCCCTTGTAGATGCCGCGCAGGGTCTTGAGGGTTCCTTTGCCGCGGCGCTTGCCGGCCACGAGATCCCCGTTGTATATGGAACCGTCGGGATAGTTGACCTGGAATTTTCCAGTCGCCTCTCCTTCTATGAAGCTGCCCGTATAGGTGCGGCCGTCGGCTGATTTGAACGTGCCCGGGCCCGAGGGTTTGCCGTTCGCAAACGACCCGGTGTATACGTCCGCTCCCCAGATGGCCGTGCCGTTGCCCTTCTCACAGTCTCCGGAAACGCATTTCCCGTCCTGCGCAGCCAGGGCCCCGGAAATCAAAAGCCCGCAGAGGGAAACCAGCGCCTTTGAAATCTTCACAATCCAATAAGACGACGGGGCCGGTGCGTTGTCCACACGAAAGGAGGGGCAAAAAACCGCGGGCCAGGGCTATTTCGCGGGCGTGCACCGCTTTCCGGGCTTCTGCGCTGGATCGTACTGATGCTTCTGAGGGCGTTCGATGCAATGATTGCAGGCATCGCGTTCGCCCTTCTTCTCCGCGCCCGGGTATCCTGCGTTGCACTCTGCCGCAGTCCGATACGGTTTCTTCGGCGGGTCCACCGCAAGGATGGCGGTCGATGTCAGCAGCAGCAGGACGATTTTCTTTTTCATGGGATGCCCTCGTTTCTTCGAGCGTGGCCCGTCCTCCTTTGTCGACAAGCAAAATCGTCTTTACGCAGTCAGCCTCCGGCGGCTTGATTCGAATGCCGTCCTCGCAAATAACGTTAAGCGATCTAGTCCGATTGATGAACGGAGAGAAAATCTTCGGCTCATTTTGCCAGAAATTGGACTGACAGGTCTGCGGATCATAAATGATAACGTTATGGCTGCTTGTTTGCGCCGGATTTCCTGCATCGTGCTCGGCGGGCTTTTCTGCTCATGCTCCTATGGAGTTCCAGAGACGCTGACCGGAGATCAGCTCACGCTGTTGTTCCTGCGTCAGAAACCTTACAGCAAATTCCTGTTCGTGGTCGGCGCCGGAGACTCAACAGTTCGTTCGTTCTTGATTGATCAGACAACCGGCAGTCTCACGCCTGCCAGCGTCATAACGGCTTCTGTATCCGGCATCGGCATCGATGCTCATCCCTCGCTGCCGTACGTGTACCAGGCGCTCAACGGAACGGACGGAGTCGAGGCGTTTCGATATGACCAGGACACGGCAGTGCTGACGTCCGTCGGGACCGTTACCACGGGCAACAGCAACTCGCATCGCGTGCGAGTGCTCGCAGACGGCACCGCTCTTTTTTTCAATTCCGTTCAGTGCGGAACAACCTGCGTGTGGAGAGTGCCCTTGAACAACGGCCTTCTCGGCACACAGACCCAGGTGAACAATACGATTCCAAACAACAGCCAGTGGATGGACGTCGATCCGCGGGGACGGTTTCTCTACCACGCGAACAATGGCGGCAGTTACGGGATCAACATGTTTCAAATCAACGGTTCCGGCGCGCTGATTTCGCAGGGAAGCCTCACCATCAATGGAACCGAACAGCCGGTCCAGAGTGTCTTTAACTCGGACGGCACCGCGCTGTACGCGCTCGTGCAGAATACGCGAGTCCTTGCCTACTCCATCAACCAGACCACTGGAGTCCTTACGCTGTTGTCGAGCGATCCTCTGACCGGACTCCCGATCCTCATGCATCCACGCGGCACATTTGTGTACGCCTTCAACACAGGCAGCGGTTTCGCGCGGACCTATCGCATCAACGCCGACAAATCCCTGAGCCCGATGGTCGATCAGATCGCAGGCGCGGTTTCGTTTGATAATGTATGCATGGAGCGCGGCGGACCTTTTCTGTTCCTGACGAAATCCGGCGCGCCTGGAGTGATCCTCACATACAGAATCGGCGATGACGGCATCCTTACGCAGACTGCCTCGCTCACAGTGTCCGGCTCCGGCTCATTCCAGCAATGCACCACTTCCATCGACAGCAGGTGGACCTGGTTTTGAGCAGGGTATCGCCGCACAGGCGCGGCCTGCAAACGCATAGAGCGGGCGAAGCGGCCAAATAAAACCGTTTCTCTGAAAAAAATCGACGCAAAAAATATTCGCATCGTCGCTTTCCGTTCATCGCGCGTCGATACTTTCGCGCATGCAGTCCCGATCATGTAGAATTACAAAGGAGGACCAATGCAAATTCCAGCAACGAACATTCCCGCAGCTCAGCCCAGACCGGCCGCTGATCCTATGGGAAACACAACAAAACTGGGGGCCGATGCGGTCGAAAAAAAGCAGGACACAAGCTCTGCTGCCTCTTCGAGCGCGCAGTCCGAAAACATGATCGATACCCTGGCCTGAGTTGTGTTCGTCGCGCGGCAGGCTGCGAGAAGCATCTGTCCGTGCGACGTCCTTTCGCGCGCGCCCTCCACTCCACTGATCCTTCTTCGACTTGCACCATGTGCTCTACTCCAAGAATTGACGAAAATTCTTCGGATTCGGTGAACTATGTTTTTGCATTCCAGATTTCCCGGACGCACCCTGTGCGGATTTTTTTTCGCGTCCGCTGCCCTCGCTCGTTTTGAGCAGGTCAATGCAGATCCAATCGTCCTCCAGCCAGATGAGCAGCGCATTGTCGAACTCGGGCGCTACGTCACAGTCGCAGAAGATCCCAATCACGAGTGGACTATCGCGAACGTCGCCAGACCAGATTTTGCGGATCACTTCAAACCCGCCCCGAGTGAACGGCCGAATTTCGGCCTTTCGAGGAGCGCGTTCTGGCTTCGCGTGGAAATCAAGAATGATCTGAAGAACCAGACTGAGTTTGTCATCCAGTGCGAATACCCGCTGCTCGACCACCTCGATCTCTACTGGCAGGGCGGGGACGGCGCGTGGAATAAAATCGCGGCCGGAGATCAGGCGATTCGATCGGGCCGCGCAGACTGGCAGCGTACACCGCATTTCGCAGTGCGCCTTCAGCCAGGCCAGACAAAGGTATACTTTCTTCACGCATGGTCCGAAGGAACGGTCATCGTTCCCGTCACGCTTCTCACGGAGCGCGTTTTCGAAGAGCGGGAACGAGAGGTCATCGCATTCTTCGCATGCTGCCTTGGCATAATCGTGGTTATGTGCCTTTACAATCTGCTGTACGCCGCTGCTGCGCGCGATGCTGCAAGCCTCACCTACTGTCTCTTTCTTGCCGGCATCGCTTTTTTCATTTTGACGCAGTGCGGACTCGGGGATGCGCTTTTCTGGGGACCGGCCAACTGGGTCACGAATCCCGCGCTCCCGTTCGGGGGCGGTGTCGCCATTCTCGGCGCAGGGATATTCTTCCCCGTGTATCTGGACGCAAAACGTCAGGCGCCGCGACTTCAGTACCTCCTGCACTCAAACGTGATCGGCGGCCTCGTGCTGATGGTCGCAGCTTTCGCAGTATCCTATCGCATCTGCGCAATGCTGTTGATCGCCCTCGCCGGCTCCTGCGGCCTGACGGTCCTCATCGTGATGGTGCGCGTCTGGAGGCGCGGGTACCGTCCCGCAGGCCTGGCTCTGGTGTCCTGGGGCACCGCAGCCACAGGCTTCATCATCGTCGCCCTGAAGTTTACGGGTCTTCTGACGAGCAACATCCTCACGGACAATGCGCATATCGTGGCTTCGATCTTCGGCGTTACACTCCAATCCCTGGCCATCGCAGAACGCATGAACTTTCTGCAAAAAGAAAGGCTCGAAGCGCAGGAGAACGTGATCCGCAGCCAGGAAAAACACGCGGCGGAACTCGAGGAGAAAGTTCGCGAACGCACCCGGGAACTGGAGAAAGCGACTCACATTGCAGAAGGCGAACGCCGGGCGTCTGAGAAACTGTTATTGAGTATACTTCCGGTCAAAGTAGCCCGAGAATTGAAAGAGACGGGCCGCGTTGAGCCGATCTTCTACGAATCCGTTTCCGTGCTCTTTACGGACTTTGTGGGGTTCACGGAATCATCCCAGGTGATGCGGCCGAGAGAACTCGTCGAAGAACTCGACGGGTGCTTTACGCGATTTGATGAGATAGCAAGACAGAACCGCATGGAGAAACTTAAGACAATTGGCGATTCCTACATGTGCGCTGCGGGTCTGCCGGCAGCAAGTTCCACGCATGCGCTCGACGCATGCCTGGCTGCTCTGGAATTGAGATCCTTTATGGACCAGAGAGCCGCCGTCAAGAGCAGCAACGGCCAGAGCTTCTGGCGGGTGCGCATTGGGATTCACTCAGGACCGGTCACAGCCGGTGTCATTGGCACAAGCAAATTCGCCTATGACATCTGGGGTGACACAGTCAACACAGCGAGCCGGATGGAGTCATCCGGAGAAGCAGGTAAAATCAATATTTCCGCCGATACGTTTGCTCTGGTCAGGGATTTCTTTCAATGTGAGCACCGCGGCAAAGTGCATGCGAAAGGAAAAGGAGAGATGGATATGTATTTTCTCCTGCGAATTAGACCGGAGTTTTCCGCGGATACTGAGGGCCTGACGCCAAATGCCGCTTTTGAATCGGAGCGGTCGGCAAATGCAGCCGTCTAATGAGGTTTATGATCCTGAAACTCGTCCTCCTTCCTCTTTTTCTGTTCGCGCAATGCGCCGTGCGCCTCGGGGGCGAGAAGTCAGACTTTCTGATTCCGCTTGTGCTCCTCTACGACACAAACATCTGCAACTATTCCTACGGCGATGTCACTGCAACGTCCGGATTCTTGACCAATCTTGCCAACCTGACAACCCAGGAAATGCAACGTCAGGCGGCGTTGGGAAGCTCCGGTTCTGCGTCTGCCAGCACGTTCGGAACGGCGTCCGGAGGCGGTATGTTCAATGGAGCGGTTCTCGCGCCAAACGGACGCGTCTATGCGATGCCACGGAATGCGACTTCCTTCGGATATGTGGATCCGGTAACCCTGACGACCGGATCTTTTGGAACGGTTGCCGGCGGGGCTGCCTATCTCAGCGGTGTTCTGGCAGGAAACGGGAAAATCTATCCGATCCCTTTCAATGCGACTTCATTTCTTATGGTCGATCCGTCCGTGAACTCTGTAACGACCCTGTCGGCTGCTCCCGGAGCCAGCGCCTGGGTTGGCGGCGTTCTCGCGCCCAACGGCAAGGTGTACGGGATTCCATACAATTCTGCAAGCTACCTCGTCATTGATCCGGCATCAAACACGACCTCGACATTCGGGACATCGCCCGGAGGCGGGCTGGCGCAAGGTGCCGTGCTTGCGCCTAACGGAAAGATCTATGTGATTCCGTTTAACGCTACAACGTATTACGTCATTGATCCATCAACGAATACCGTAACATCTTTTGGGACCGCGCCGGGCGCCGGCGCATGGTCCGGCGGAGTGCTTGCGCCAAACGGAAAGATATATGGAATTCCGCATAACGGGACCAGTTTTCTAATGATTGATCCCCAGACAAATACCGCGACTACATTCGGGACCGCGCCGGGCGGAAGCGCGTGGCAGGGCGGAGTCCTTGCTCCGAACGGAAAAATTTACGGAATTCCTTTTAACAGTACATCCGTGCTTGAGATTGACCCGTCCACGAACACAACGACGACCTTCGGCAGCGGCCCGGGCGCCAATGCCTGGTCAGGCGGAGTCCTGGCTCCTAATGGCAAGATCATCGCTGTGCCGAGCGCTGCGCCGAATATCGGAATCATTGACCCTAAGTCGAATGGAAGCTTTTGCAGCCCGATCTTGCTGAGCGGCTTTTTGAACAAGCTGTAGGCCCTTCAGCGCCCGCCGCGCGGCTCTCGAGCGCGGTAATAGAAATGTATTTCCTGCGCCATATCTTGCCGGGCCTTGCGGCGGATGATGACAGGCACTCTGCCAAACGCGAAGTTCCTGGAGCTGCGCGAACGCATCCGGCACGACGATGAAAAGGCGGGAGGCGCGGCCGCGATCTAGCGACTGTCAAATCGGACTGCCGATTCTCTCTTCGACCTTTCGCACAGGTCAGCCGAGAAGCGCGAGAAGATCTTCTTCAAGATATTTGAAGGTCGTGCCGTCGCGCGTGAGATTGAACATGGCCATGGCTCCTTCGTACAGAGTGAACGCCCGAACCGCGATGCGCCGTGACGATCCGGAAATATGCCCGCGGCGCTGCGCCGCCTCGAAGTAATCGGCAAGGGTATCGAGAATGGACTCCACCGCTCTGGAAAGATCCTTCGTGAGCCGCGGCGATTCTGCCAGGGTCTGTGAAAACATGTTGGAGAAAGGGCAGCCGTAAAATTGGTTCGAACGTGATCCCTTCTCAAGAAGCCTCACCCAGGATTTGAAGAAATCCTGGGGCACCGGCTTCTTCTCCATGAGATGGCGCAGCATGGCGGCAAGCTCGTCGCGCTTGTGCGCGATATAGACGGCAGCCAGGTCTTCCTTCGACTCGTAGTACTTGTAGAACGTGGCCTTGTAAATGTCCGCGCTCTCAAGAATTTCAGCAAGGCCGACCGAGTAGCCCCGCGTATAAAACAACGTATCGGCAGAGCGCAGGAGCTTCTCCGGCGAGAATGCTTCATAGTCCCGTTTCGTCGTCTTTGAGCGCGCACCCATGCTTGTGGGACAAACCTCGCGTTTCCCGATGCGGAATGCGAGTCTTTTTCCCGGAATGCGGGGCCGCTCCCAGAAAAACAAAAAAATCAAACACGGCGACAAATAGACTGGACAGACCATTTCAAGTCAAAATAAATAGTCTATCCGGTCTATTTATCGCCGGAACAAGGAGGCTCGTATGCAGCAGCTCTGGTTCGCAAAGAAAAATCACCTGGAATGGCGCGATGTGCCCGTTCCAAAAATCGACGGGCCCGGTCAGGCCATTGTCCGCCCGCTTGCCATCGCCCGCTGCGACCTGGACCTGCCCATCGTCCAGGGAAACACGCTCTTTCGTCCTGCATTTCCGATCGGCCATGAGATGACTGCTGAGATCGCAGCGCTCAGCGACGATGTGACGGGCCTTGCCGTAAAAGACGCATGCGTTGTGAATTTTCAGATCGTATGCGGAACATGCCCGGCATGCTCGGCAGGACACTCTCCCGCCTGCGAAACGGTGCCGTTGGCGTCGAACTACGGGCTGGGGCGCGAAGCAGCGCCGTG
>CAZUJO010000047.1:0-14811 GCA_964619995.1 uncultured Leptospiraceae bacterium | reverse complement strand
CCGTATGACATTCGGGAGATCATGGCGCGCATTGTGGACGGCTCAGAATTTCATGAGTTCAAAGAGAACTATGCGACGACGATTGTCACGGCGTTCGCGCACGTGTACGGCTACCCGGTCGGCATTGTTGCGAACAACGGCGTTCTTTTCTCAGAGTCTGCTCTGAAGGCCGCGCACTTCATCGAGCTGTGTTCTCACAGAAAAATTCCGCTTCTGTTCTTGCAGAACATCACGGGATTCATGGTGGGCCGGCAGTACGAGAATTCAGGGATCGCAAAAGACGGCGCGAAAATGGTTACCGCGGTTTCGAATGCGAATGTCCCAAAGATCACGGTGGTCGTGGGCGGCTCTTATGGTGCGGGCAACTACGGCATGTGCGGCCGCGCGTATGGTCCCCGCTTTCTCTGGATGTGGCCGAACGCCCGGATCTCCGTGATGGGCGCCGAGCAGGCCGCGAATGTTCTTCTGACGGTGAAAATGGAACAGATGTTACGCGAAAAAGGTCCCGGTATGAGTGCTGAAGAGCAGGCTCAATTCAAGCAGCCGATTCTGGACGAATACAACCATAAGTCCCATGCTCTCTATTCAAGCGCCCGCCTGTGGGACGATGGAATCATTGATCCGGCGCGCACGCGGGAAGTGGTCGGTCTTTCGCTCGCTGCGTGCGCGGGCGCTCCCGTGCCGGAGGCCCCCGCTTCTTTGTTCAGGATGTGAGGAAGCCCGCCGGATCGACGGGCTGTGGTCTCAATGTTTTTGCTGCGCGTGGCAGGCCTTCGCGTCCTTTGCGGCCTGAATGTATGCTGAGAGCTTTGCAGAGCAGTCGTCAGTTGGATCTGCGTCCGTAGCCTTACGGTCTTTGGCCCAGGCCTCAACGCAGGCATGCAATGATTTGCGGGCGTTCTCTTTGGCTTTTGCCTGATCCTGGCAGGGGCGATCCGCGTAGAGACCTGTGCCGATCAGTGCGGCCATGCAGGCCAGAGCTATTTGTAGGACTTTCAGTTTCACCTTCATTCATTCCCTCTTGATTAGTTTCGCATACGCGACTTATGTCATACGATTCAGAAACAACGCACGGACAAAAAAAACGATCCGTCGACTGCCGGGAAAGAGTCGTCCACTTTCAGGCAAGTTCATTCTATGTTGCCATGAGAATTCAAGCTATGGCGGCGCTGAATGCGCGCGAAGAACTCAAGCCCTGGACCTTTGACACATCGAGCCTCTCCGCTGATGAATGCATCGTCAAAGTTGAGGCCTGCGGAATCTGCCACAGCGATTTGCACATGATTGACAATGACTGGCGGATCGCAAAATATCCGCTCGTCCCGGGACACGAAATCGTCGGCGAAGTCATAGAGACAGGAAGCGGTGTGAAGCACCTCAAGCCGGGACAGCGCGTGGGGGTTGGCTGGCAGAGATCGGCGTGTCTTGTATGCGAGGACTGCATGTCCGGCAATGAAAACCTCTGTTCAGAAAATCACGGCGTGATTACGCACGGACACGGTGGTTTTGCGGATCACGTCGTCATCGATTCGCGTTTTTGCTTTGCGATTCCCGAGGGAATGAAATCGATCGAGACCGCTCCGCTTCTCTGCGGGGGTATCACGGTTTATTCCGCTCTCATATATGCGGGAATGACTCATGGAAAGAGAATCGGCGTGATCGGAGTGGGCGGGCTCGGCCATATGGCGATTCAGTTCGCTTCAAAACTCGGAAACCACGTAACCGCGTTCACAACCAGTGATGACAAAGCAGCAGAAGCGGCCCGCCTTGGAGCGCAGGATGCGATTCTTACGCGCGGCAAGAAGCCTCGAGCATCGAAACCTTTTGACATCATCATCAGCACCATTCCGTATGCGCAGGATTGGTCTCAGTACGTGAACATGCTGGGTTCAGATGGAACTCTGACCTTCGTGGGCGTGCCGGCTGAGAACCTCAACATTCCGGTCGGTCTGCTGCTTGGAAAAAGGCGGCGCATCATGGCCAGTCCGATTGGCGGGCGGGCGATGATTCAGAAGATGCTCGAGCTTTCGGGCGACCGCGGAATCGAGGCGATCGCGCAGTCATTTCCCATGAATCGCGTGAACGAAGCCCTCGCTGCAGTTCGGGAAAACCGCGTGCGTTACCGGGCCGTGCTCACCGCCTGAGCGGCAACTCGCCGATTCGATCTTCGGAGAAACACTTGCGCCGGGAGGCGGCTATCCTGCCCTTTCCCGATGAAGTATCCGCACCTGCTTTCGCCTCTGGATCTGGGTTTCACGACCCTTCGCAATCGAGTCCTCATGGGCTCCATGCATACCGGCCTTGAAGACCTGCCGGGCGGTTACGAGCGAATGGCCGCATTCTATGCGGAGCGCGCGAAAGGCGGCGTTGGATTGATTGTGACCGGCGGCATTGCGCCCAACGAAGCCGGAAAAGTAAATCGCACGGGAAGCATCATGGCGGACCGCCACGAAGCCGAAAAACACATTCCCGTGACGCGGGCCGTTCACGAACACGGCGGCAAGATCGTGATGCAGATCCTGCACACGGGCCGCTACGGGTATCATGATCAGGCAGTGGGCGCATCAGAGCTTCGCGCGCCCATCAACGTTGTGCGCCCGCACGCCCTGACCCACGAGGAAGTTTTGTCAACGATAGACGACTTTGCTCGCTGCGCCGAACTCGCCCGTCATGCCGGTTATGACGGCGTTGAGATCATGGGGTCGGAAGGATATCTGATCAACCAGTTCACGGCACGGCTAACCTAAAATCGAACAGACGACTGTGGCTGCTCCTTTGAGAATCTAATCCGCTTTCCTCTCGAAATCATCCGCGCGGTGCGCAAGAGAGCCGGCAATGACTTTATCATCGTATACCGCCTCTCTATGCTCGAGCTTGTAGAAGAGGGCGGCAACCTCGACGATGTAATTCATCTGGCGAAAGAGGTTGAGAAGGCCGGTGCGAACATTCTCAACACCGGGATTGGATGGCATGAAGCGCGCGTGCCAACCATTGCAATGATGGTTCCGCGCGCGGCCTTTACGTGGGTGACGCGGTCTGTGCGCGAACATGTGAAGATTCCGATCTGCACCTCGAATCGAATCAATACACCCGAAGTCGGAGAGAAGGTGCTCGCAGACGGCGATGCAGATATGATTTCCATGGCCCGGCCTCTTCTGGCCGATCCGGCCTTCGTGAATAAGGCGGCTGCCGAGAAACCGGACGAAATCAATACCTGCATTGCATGCAATCAGGCATGCCTGGATCACATTTTTGTCGGCCAGACAGCAAGCTGTCTTGTCAATCCTCAGGCATGCAATGAGACAGAGCTGGTTTATACTCCCGCGAAGACAAAGAAGAAGATCGCCGTTGTGGGCGCAGGCCCAGGAGGACTCTCGGCCGCAAAGGTAGCCGCAGAGCGCGGCCACGATGTAACGTTATTCGACGCTGCTCAGGAAATCGGCGGGCAGATCAACATCGCGCGCAGAATTCCCGGCAAGGACGAATTCAACGAAACCCTCCGCTATTTTCGCACGCAGCTTGCGAACCTGGGCGTGAAGCAGAAGCTCGGAAAGCGCGTAAGCGCGCAGGATCTGATTTCAGAGAAGTTCGATGAAGTGATCCTTGCGACCGGGATTGTTCCGAGAAAGCTTTCGATTCCCGGAGCAGATCGAGCCAATGTTTTGAGTTACGTCGATGTCGTTTTGCACGGCAAAACGGTCGGAAAGAATGTCGCTGTGATCGGCGGCGGTGGAATTGGATTTGATGTGACGATCTTCTTGACCGAGCCCGGGACTGCTGCCGATCGCACGAATGCATTCCTTGCGGAATGGGGAATTGACCGGTCGATCAAGGCTTCGGGCGGACTGCTCGGAGAGCAGAAGCATCCGCAATCGCCGCGCAAAGTCACCATGTTCAAGCGGAGCAAAGGGAAGTTCGGCGGAACTCTCGGAAAAACAACGGGCTGGATTCACAGACAGACGGTCGAAGATCGCGGCGTGGAGCAGATCAGCGGCGTTACTTACGAGAAAATTGACGATGCTGGCCTTCACTATTCTTTGAAAGGACAGACGCACGTTCTCCCGGTCGATACAGTCGTCGTGTGCGCCGGACAGGAACCCAATCAGGAGCTGGCCGAACCGCTCAAGGCGGCAGGGATTCCAGTGCACTTGATTGGCGGCGCAGCCGAGGCATCGGAGCTCGATGCAAAGCGAGCCATTGACCAGGGCGCTCGAACTGCCGCGGCTCTGTAGCCGCGAGGGATGACAATCGTCATACCGGTTGCGCAAGCCTGTCAGTGAATTTCTGATTGAGCACGCCCGGGCTGCCTGTATGTTTCAGGCATGCACGGCGGAGAACTGGTTGCGGGTACACTTGCGAAGCACGGAGTTCAGAACGTATTTACGCTGATCGGAGGGCATGTTTCGCCCATTCTCGTGGCCTGCAGGAAAGCAGGTCTTCGCGTGCTCGACGTTCGGCATGAAGTGAATGCCGTCTTCGCCGCCGACGCCTCTGCGCGAATGACCGGCATCCCGGGGGTCGCCATCGTGACGGCCGGGCCAGGCGTTACGAACACGATTACTGCTCTGAAGAACGCGCAAATGGCCCAATCCCCTCTCGTGCTGATCGGCGGGGCCACAGCGACCATTCTCAAAAGCCGCGGTTCGTTACAGGATATTGATCAACTTGCAGTCGTGCGTTCCTGTGTGAAATGGGCTGCTACCGTTAAGCGCGCACGAGACCTCCCTGATACAATTGCGCGAGCGTTTCAGAAGGCGCGCGAAGGAGTTCCAGGGCCCGTATTCATTGAAACACCCGTCGATCTTCTGTATCCAGAAGCCACCGTGCGAGATTGGTACATGGCCAGCCTTCCTAAAAAGCCAGGCCTGCGCCGCTCGATCCTGGGCTGGTATCTTTCCCGCCATGTCGACCGGCTTTTCGCCGGCATGACAAGAACCATTCCGGCCGATCCATTGCCGTATAACGTCCCTCTGCATTCTGAGAATCAGGCGCGGAAAGCCGCCGCGAAAATCGCAGAAAGCGGCAAACCTGTTCTCGTGATCGGCAGTCAGGCGATGTTGAATCCAGGCCGCGTCGCGGATCTTGCACGCGCCGTTGAAAGGCTTGGTCTTCCGGTCTACCTCGCAGGCATGGCGCGGGGTCTTCTGGGCAAAAAGCACCCGCTGCAGATGCGTCACAAGAGAGCCGATGCGCTTCGCGAGGCCGACTGCGTAATCCTCGCCGGCGTCCCGGTGGACTTCAGGCTGAACTACGGCGCTCACATCCGGCGGTCGGCGTTTCATATAGGGGTGAATCGAAGCAAGATCGATCTGCGGAAAAACAAACGCGCGCATCTGGCCGTTCATGGCGATCCATGCGAGTTCTTGATTGCGCTGGCCGATTTGGTGCAGCCGCGCGATCGTCTTGCATGGCAAACACAGCTTCGCGGCCGCGACGAGGGGCGGGATGCCGAAATGAGCAAGCTTGCGAAGGTCAGGGGTAAACACGCGAATTCCCTCGCTCTCCTCGGTGAGCTCCGTTCGATTCTTCCCGATCATGCAATCCTTGTCGCAGACGGCGGAGATTTCGTTGCGACCGCTTCTTACATTCTGGATCCGCCCCGGCCCTTATCGTGGCTTGATCCTGGCGTGTTCGGCACTCTGGGTGTCGGCGCGGGCTTTGCGCTCGGCGCGGCCGCCGCATGCCCGGACCGCGAAGTGTGGATTATTTACGGGGACGGTTCGGTCGGTTACAGCCTCATGGAGTATGACACGTTTGTGCGTCACAAGATTCGCCCGATCGGTTTGATCGGCAACGATGCGTGCTGGATGCAGATCTACCGCGACCAGAAGGAGATTCTCAAGGACGACACGGCCTGCATGCTCCTGCATACCGACTATCACAAGATGGCCGAGGCAGCGGGCGCAGCAGGAATTCAGATTCGCCGCGATGCGGACGTTAAGCGCTCACTGAAGGCGGCACGAGAGGCAAGGCGCAGGCTTCCGGTCCTGGTCAACGCAATCATTGATCCTTCTGATTTCCGGAAGGGTTCTATCTCGATGTAAGCGAGGAAACTATGCACGCCTGGGAAAAACACTACGACGAGCACGTTCCTTCGAAGCTGGAGTACCCTCAGCACTCAATCGGAGAGCTGTTTGAGCGCTCGGCCGAAATTCATGCGAGCCGAACTGCGGTGCACTTCATGGGCCGCGATGTCAGCTATGCGGAGATCGATCGGGCCGCTTCGGCGATTGCGAGATTCTTGACCGGGTCGGGGATTCGGCCAGGGGACCGAGTTTTGCTCCTGCTCCCCAATACACCGCACTTCGTCGCTGTATATTTCGCAATCATGAAGATCGGCGCAGTCGTCGTGCCTGCCAGTCCTCTCGACACAGCGCCGGAGATTCAGTACAAAGCAGAGAATTCCGGGGCGAAGGCAGGGTTCTTTCTCGATCTTCTCTACGAAAACATGGCGCCTTCCATTCCGCTGCTTACGATTTGCGTCGGCTGTGATTTGAGCGACTATCTTCCCTTTCCGAAGAACTGGCTGTTCCCGCTGAAAAAGCGCACGCTCGGGAGAACTCTGCCGCGCTACAGCGAACGTCTCGTGCGCTACCGTGACGTTCTGCGAAATCATCGGGGCGGTCCGTATGCCGCTGTGAACGCGGATCCAGAGGCGCTGGCGGTGATCATCTATACAGGCGGAACCACGGGAGTCTCTAAGGGAGTGATGCTCTCTCATCGGGCGCTTGCCGTAAACATGACGCAGGCTCGAACCTGGGGGGCCGTCACGCAGGATGATGTGAACCTCTGCGCTCTTCCGTTTTTTCACGGATTTGGGATGAGCATCGGGCTAAACACGACTTTCATATCCGGCGGAAAAATGATTCTGATGCCTCGATGGGATCCCGCCGACGCAATCCGGCATTTTGAAAAGAGTGGAGTCACGTTATTCGCCGCTGTACCCACCATGTACAACAGCATCTTGAATCACGAAGACTTTCAGAAGATGAAGAAGGCGCGTCTGCGCGGATGTTATGTTGGCGCGGCTCCCGTTCCGGAATCCCTCAAGGAAGAGTTCTTTCGTCGAACCGGCGGCGTGCTCATCGAAGGTTACGGATTGACTGAGGCCGTTACTGCGAAATCAGCCAATCCATACCGCGGCACAAAGAAAGAGAAGTCGATCGGCATTCCATGGCCGGATACGGAGTTTCGGATTGTCGATGAAGCAACGGGCAGGCCCGTTGGGCCGGGCGTCGAAGGCGAAATCATTTTGCGCAGCCCCGATCTTATGATGGGCTACTGGGAAAATCCCGAGGCCACCGCCGAAGTCCTCAGGGACGGATGGCTGTACACGGGGGACATTGGCCGCATGGACGAAGACGGCTACTTCTACATTGTCGACCGCAAGAAGGATCTGATCATCAGCGGCGGATACAACGTTTATCCGTCCGAAATCGAGGAGCTTCTGTATCGTCACCCGGCAGTGCTTGAGGTGTGTGTAATCGGAATACGGGACCCGCACAAAGGCGAAGTCCCGCGCGCATACGTCGTTCTTCGCGAAGGCGCCGCTGCGGACGAAGATTCGCTGATCTCGTTTCTGGAGAGCCAGCTCATCAAATATAAAATACCGCGCTCCTTTGTTTTCAAAGAGAGTCTGCCGAAGAGCCCGATCGGAAAAATCCTTCGCAAAGAATTGAGAAAGTCGGACCCGGACGCTTGAAGCGCGCCCCGTGAATCAGAGTTCGAATTCGATCCGCGCTTTGTAGCTTTTTCCGGAGTCATCGTTGATGTTTGAGACGCCGGTGTAGCTCATCAACCGCTTTGATTCTGAGTCATACACGAGTTTGATCGGTTCAACGAGGCGCTTCAGCACAAAGTTATGAACTTCCACGTTCAGGAAGACAGCTTTCTTCCCTTTGTACTCGCCGGAACCCGTTCGGTAGACGTCGAATCGGAAAAAATCCTGCTGGTACGCCGCGCCGAAGTTGATGACCATTTTTTCTCCGGCTGCGAGCCTTGAAAAATTGTCGCGTATGAAATAGTCAAATCCGCCGTCGATTACGGCAGGTGAGGGAATCGCAACCACGCGCTCCTTCATTGGCTCGGCCGAAGTATTGCGCGTATAGAGTTTGAACCCGCCCGCAACCGCTTCGGATCCTTCGACGTACCCTGACCGGACATCTTCCAGTCTGAAATCGGGCGCAGTTTTTCTTTCAGCGAAGCGAATCATCTTCTTCGCCAGAATTTTTGACGGTGTCCGGTATTCCACGACGGAGTATATATGTTTTCCCCCTTCGTAGACCTCATGGTGGTGCTCCGAGTAAATGTACTGACCGGTTCTTAGATCGTAAGCGTTCGAAATCACAGTCTTTGTATCTCTGTTCGGAACCGATCCAGTCTGCAGTGGAATTGCCGCAAGTGCAAGCAGGAACAGTTTTTTCATATAGATACCCTCCTTCCTGGAGCGCGCAGCGTCATCTGCACGTCATTGATCAAGCGATTTGCGAAACCTGTTTCGCAGAACATGAAGTAGTAGCCCCACTTGCGCACGAATTCTTCTGAAAACCCCATGCCGCGAATCGTCTCTTGATTCTCCATGAAGTTCTCGTACCACATTCGCAGGGTTCGGGCATAGTGCGGGCCAATGCTCTCAAGACCCTCCATCATAAGGTTGCCCGTTCTTTTCAGTGAGCTGAGCATGTGTTGAACCGAAAGCAGGAGAGATCCCGGGAATATGTGAATCCGAGTCCAGTCCATTCCCTTCCGGTAGGACTCGTAATGCGCATCGGGGAACGTGATGCATTGCAGCGCAATGATCCCGCCTGGCTTTAAGAGCGCGTGCAGCTTCGAGAAGAAGGTATCCAGGTATTTGTAGCCGATTGCCTCCATCATTTCTATGGAAACGATCTTATCAAATTTGCCCTCGATCAGCCGGTAATCCTGGAGACGCACTTCGATCTGGTTCTGCAAATTCTCTGCCTGCACACGCTGCCGGGCAAAAGCATATTGTTCTTCCGATATGGTGACGGCAGTTACGCGGCAGCCAGATTTCCGCGCCGCGTGAATTGCAAATCCGCCCCAGCCGCAGCCAATTTCGAGGAGATGATCCTTCGAGGAGAGCTCCAGCTTGTTGTAAAGTCGATCGAACTTATTCTGCTGCGCGCTCAGGAGGGATTCGTGCGGCTCATTGAAAACAGCGCAGGAATATGCCATCGTCTCATCCAGGAACGTCTGGAAGAAATCATTTCCCAGATCATAGTGATCGCGAATGTTTCGCCGGCTCGTCTTGAGACTGTTTGGTCGCAGACGATATCGCATGCGGTCGAGAATTCCCAGCACATTGACCGCAACCGGGTTCCTAGGAGCCGATGCGAAGGTCGGCGTTGTGACTGCGTTTCTTGCAAACCAATCGATCACGCGAAGGGGATCCGGGGAGGTCCAGTATCCGTTCGTGTAAGCTTCGCCAAAGCCAACTTCGCCGAACAAAACACTGTGACGAAAAAAGCGGTCGTCCAGCACCTGCAGTCTTGCCGGCAAAGAATCGGAGCGTTCTTCTCCCAGCGCGCGCTCCTGTCCTGCCCTTTCAACAACGAGCAAACCGTCTCTGTTCTTGTCCAGAGCTCGATAGAAAATCTTCTCAAACATCCGTAGTCTCCTGAATTGCGCGGTCAGATTCTTTCTTTCCGAAATGTGGAACGCCGCGTAGATAAAGTATGAATGCATGTAAGTGAATTAACGCGATCACCTTGACGGTTACGAGCGGAAACATAAAAAGGGCAGCCGCGAGTTCGCGCAGGTTCAACGGCCGCGCTACGCCGCTGAGTCGTCCCTTCAGGATATTGTCTCCCGATTTCGTCCGCGAAGTGATTTCGATGCGAAGCTTCCTTCCTGGTTCTTTAATGTTGAAAAAGAAGAAGCGGTCGTGGTGTATGAAAGGCGACACGTAAAACTGTTTCTGCAAGAAATGTTTTTCGCCTGCTTTGAGGAGAAAGGCTTTCTGCTCGCCGTAGGTGTTGTTCACTTCGGCAACAATATCGGTCACGCGTCCCTGGGCGTCTTCGCAGAAGTAAAAGCTGACCGGGTTGAACGTGTAGCCAAAGATTCGTACATGCGTCAACAAGAAAGCGCGATGGGGCGCGGACTTTCCATGCTGCAAGAAAAATCGATTCAACTTCTCGCGCGTAGAGCCCTCACTCGGATCGAAGCGAAAATGATCCCGGTCGTGAAAAGCAAGAATGCCCGGGCCGTTGATGGAGAGAATCGGTATGTGCGCCTTTGTTTCCTGCAGTCGATCGAGATCGAGCAACAGCATGTAAATCCTGTGCCGAAATGCGTAGCGCGGCGAAACGCGTTCATGAAAAAGCGCGCACTGATAAAGGGCTTCCTTCATCGAATTACCTCGGCGACTGCGGCTGCGCTTCGGAGGGCATCCTCATGAAATCCATACGCCGCGTAACTGCCTGCGAAGTAGACCGGCCCTTCATTCAATCGCCCGAAAACAGCCTGTTTTTTTGTGGTTTCTGAGTTGAAGACAGGGTGCCTGTACTCAAATTCTGCGAGCACAGCATCGGGTCGGACCGGATCGATTTCATTGATGGAGACGAAATAGTTGCGTGCCGCGTCCAGGCGCTGAAGGCGATTCATGTAGTAGACCGTTGCTGTGCGGATCTGTCTATCGGCGATCGACGATTTGTAATTCCACGACGACCACACTTTGCGCAGCGGAGGCATGACCGATTCATCGAAATGGAGCGTTGCCCTGTTGGTTGTGTATTGAAAGGCGCTGAGTGTTTCTCTTTCAAAAGGCGTTGCGTCCGACAGCATCGCGAGACTTTCGTCCGCGTGAGCCGCAAGGACCACACGGTCAAATCGATGCTCTTCTCCATCGAGCTGCAACAGAACACCGTCCGGGACTCTCCGTACGGAGATCACTCTCTTGCCCGTTCGAACGGGTCTGCGAAGACGCGAGCGAAGCACATCCATGTAGGCGCATGATCCGCCCTCGACGGTCCGCCACTCCTGCCCTCCGCTCAAGCCGAGGAAGCCGTGGTTCACGAAAAATCGTATGAAAGAAGCCGCGTGGAACGTCGTGATCAACTCTGGCGGCGTGGACCAGACAGCGGACGCCATGGGGAAAATAAAGTTGTGAATGAAGTATTCGTCGTATCGGTTCTTCTGCAGATATTCCGCGAGACTCATATCAGCGTGGCCGGCCTCGAGGTCACGGGCCGCTGTGGAATTGAAGCGGTTCGCCTGAAGCAAGAACTTGATGTAAGCAGGACGGAGAAGATTGCGTTTCTGAGCGAATAACGTGCTTAGGCCCTGTCCGGAAAACTGAAGTCCCTCTGGCCGGCTGTACATGCTGAAGGACATGTCGCTCTTCTTTGTGGAAACGCCGAGCTCGGAGAAAAGCGCGCAGAGCTTCGGATAGTTCTGCGGATTATGCACAATGAATCCTGTATCAATTCCGATCGTACCTTTCGGATCGGCAACCTGCACGGTGTTCGTGTGGCCGCCTACACGGCCGTCCTTTTCAAAGACTTCCACGTCGAATCGGTCCCGGAGGTAATAAGCGCATCCCATGCCGGCGATGCCGCTTCCTACTACTGCGATTTTCATGATACGGCCCCAAGCGCGTATCCGCCGAAGCGGATCTTGATCTGTTTGTTTCGCTTCTGGATGGCCTCGCGGAGAGAGCGGATTTTTTCTTCCGGCTGTTTCATAACCACGGAGATGCTCACCCCTTTGAAGCGTCCGGATTCTACTTCATGAAGGAGTTCGTTTTCCGGAAGCATGCCAGTGTACCAGGCGTTGATCTGGTGGCTTCGCAGGCATGCGTAGTAGAGCAGGCTTGAGAGATCGTGCGGATCCCCGGGGAAGGTTACAACCAGCCAGCATGCTTCCTTCTCCACGCCGCCAAAAGCCTGCGTCTTTCGCATGATATAGGCATGCAGCCAGTGCGAGAAGCCATGCTCTTCCGGAACGCTGATGAGGTTCTGTTCCCAGCCTTTTCCCACAAGAATCACGGCCGGCCGAATGACGCGGCTGATCCAGGATGAGAAGGATTTGCGTCTTTGCTCTTCGAAGAGTCGTTCGATCGCGTCGTAATTCCGCGCGCGGACCAGATTCAGAAAGTGCAGGTGCTCTGGCGGGAACGAGCTTACCTGATCGCGCAATAGAACCTCACGACCGAGCTGCATGACGGTCTTCAGGCGCTGGGCTTGCGAAAGCCGCTGCTGAATGCTCTTCAGCACGAAGAAGTCTTCATTCGAATAATGCCAGTATCCATTGGGAGTGCGGTAGGGCCGCAGGATGTGGTAACGCTCCTGCCATTTCCGGATCGCATGTGCCGGAATTCCGGTCATCCGGCTGAGATCCTTGATCAAATAATCCATATCCTTGAGGAAGAGGGCCTGAACCCACAATGTCGAATGTTTTTTATAAACCTGAGACAAAAAAGGTCGACGCTTCTGGTTCTGGCCGGGTTCTTTGAGAGCATGAAACGGCTCACTTATATCAGCAGCTTCTCACGGCCCCTCAATCGGGCCGAAATCGAACAGATTGAGCAGGTCTCAGTCCGAAACAATTCGCGGGAAGGGCTCACCGGGGCGCTTTTTGCCTTCAAAGACGTCTTTTACCAGGTGATCGAGGGGCAGGAAAAGGCCATTGAGCAGTGCTATGCGAGGATCCTCGCAGATGACCGGCACAAGGACATCTTCTGTCTAAAGACAGAGACCGATGTGACCCAGCGCCTCTACGGTGACTGGGCGATGAAGACCGTGGTTCTCGAAGAGTCCGGGGAGGCCATCCTGGTGGCTCTTCGCAACATGATGGACGGGCTTTCGTCGACACACCGCATTCTTGAAAAATACGCGCCTGCGAAAATCATCCAGACCATACAGGAGGGCCGCAACCCGGCCGCCATGAAGTCCATCATGGCAGATCGCGCGGTGCTCTTTGCCGACATTCTTGCGTCCACAACACTGACCGAGGCATTTTCTCCCGACTCCGTTGCCGGAATGCTCGGCGATTTCTATGAAATCGCAAACGGCGAAATTGCGCAAAAGGGCGGAACCATCTCCAAACTCACGGGCGATGGACTCATGGCCTACTTCGATTCGCACAACGCCGACGCAGCGCTGGACGCCAGCATTCAGATTGTGAAGCGTCTCAAGGCTCTCCGTGAATCGGCGAAGCCTGGAAGTCCGCTCAGCCTGCTCTATACAGGGATCGGGATCTCCGCGGGTCCAGTTCTGGAAGGCAGCGTAGGATCCGAAGAGAGAAAGGATTATACCCTGCTCGGTGACGCAGTGAACTCCGCGGCTCGCCTTGAGTCCGTTACGAGGAAGACAGGGACTGCCATTGTTTTTGACGCGCGGCTCAAGAATGCTCTCAAGCACGATCGACCTCTGAAACGACTGGGGAAGTATCTTCCGAAGGGGAAGACAGATGCTCTTGAGATCTTCACGATCCCCGACGAAGAGTTGAAGTTCAAAATTACGCCGGACGCATTGAAGAAGCGAATCGCTGAGACCGGGACGGCTGCGAAATGATGGCGTTTGTTGAGAAGGCACTGGAACGCGGCCGCATACCCGACGTTCTGATTCGTGCTGGAATTCGACGTCTGAACCGGATGCGTTTGCGATCGCTCGAATTAGATGACCCGGAGAAAGAGCAGCAGAATTTTCAGGAACTCGTTCAGAAGCTGCGCGAAAGCAGCATCGCCGTTCACACAGAAGATGCAAATGCGCAGCACTATGAAGTGCCGGCGCCATTCTTTCAGACGGTGCTCGGCCACCGGCTCAAATACTCTTCGTGCCACTGGGAGCGCGCGCGTAATCTGAACGAGGCGGAAGACGAGATGCTTGCCATCACGTGCGAGCGCGCCGATCTTCAGGACGGTCAGGATATACTCGAGCTTGGATGCGGATGGGGATCTCTCAGTCTCACGATGGCCCAGAAGTTTCCCCATGCTCGAATTACCGGCGTCTCAAATTCCAACGGTCAGCGCGAGTTCATCATGGAGCTTGCGCAGGAGCGCGGACTGAAGAATCTCAACATCGTTACTGCTGACATCAACGTTTTTGAAACAAAGCAGCAGTTTGACCGCGTAGTTTCCGTAGAGATGTTCGAACATATGCGCAACTACGAAGCTCTGTTCGCGAAGGTCCGCTCGTTCCTGAAGCCTGGCGGCAAGCTATTTGTGCATATCTTCGTGCATGCGCGGCATTCGTATTTGTTCGAGGTAAAGGACGAAACAGACTGGATGTCCCGGTATTTCTTCACGGGCGGGATCATGCCCTCCAGCCACCTTCTTCTGTATTTCGCTCAGGGTTTCCGCCCGGACCGGCACTGGGCTGTAAACGGCATGCACTATTCAAAGACTGCCAGGGCCTGGCTTGAGAATATGGATGCCAACAAGGCTCACATCCTGGACATCTTCGCAGACGTATACGGGTCGGAAGCCAAGAAGTGGTTCGAATACTGGAGGATCTTCTTCATGGCATGCGAGGAGCTGTTTGGATGGGACGGGGGCCGTGAGTGGCTTGTGAATCATTATCTCTTTGTAAAGCAGTGAATAGAAACTGATTCTCAAGTAGCGCCAGAAAATCTCAAACCACTCTAACATCGCCGTCTTTTCGTTGCAAAATGACGGGTGTTCTTTCGATTGATTTCGTGCGAACCTCGGAAGAGCAGAAGCAGGCGTACGAAACACGGGTGCGAGCGTCGATTATTTCGATCGCTGTGGGAGCCGCAGTGTGCCTCCTGAAGTTTGCCGGTTTTTTCACGACCGGCTCGTACGCGATTTTATCCGACGCGCTGGAAAGC
>CAZUJO010000046.1:6733-14878 GCA_964619995.1 uncultured Leptospiraceae bacterium | reverse complement strand
CCGGCCTCTGCCGCAAGCCGCCCCAGGGCATCCGATGTCTGCCTGTTTCTGGCTGTAAGGTCCGCCGCATATCCTGCCGGACGATATCCAGCGATCGGCCGAGTCCGGCTCTGGCTTTCGACCGCGAAGAGCTCGTAGCCGGTGCCCGGTACATGCGAAAGGCCGCCCGAGGATCGAAATGCCGCTCCAGCGAAGATCAGGTGGGCGCCGAGAAAGCGCGCGAGATGAACGGCAACGCCGGCTGTGTTTCGCGCCGGGTTTTCGAGAATGGGAATCCGGGCCAGCGGGCCTTCGCGCAGCGCCTGATCCATAGGAAATGTGCTGAGATACAACACGCACTGCGGGAAGAATTCGAAAACTGCGGGATGACTGCCGGTCCAGGCTACGGCCGTAATCCCCTCCAGCGCGCGAGAGTCTGCAAGCTTCGCGGCGCGAAGGTGATACAGGGTGCCGTAACCGGAATCTACAGAAATCACAAAGCGCGGAACGATTCCGCGCCGGAGCAGGGGGGCGAGCGCTGTGTCGGCAGCGGCCAGATCCGCGGCGCCGAGGTCGAGCCTGTCAAGATCGTCGAATAACGTGGGGCCCGCGCCGCAGAAGATGAGGGTCGATTCCGAACGAGCCGCAGGCGCCGGGCCAATGAAGCGGATTTCTGCCCGGGCCATAGAATGAAAGAAGCAGAACATCCAGCGGCGGAAGAATCGATTCGTCGTGGAGCGGTCGAGCGCATCCTCCAGGCGAGGCCGTTTCGCGAGATCGTCCGTGATGCGGCGGTGGTGATCCGGGAACAAAGATCTGTGCGAAGGCATGGAGAACAGTGTGAACCGTCCGGCCGGCAGTTCTTCGATCGATCCAATGAGCAACGCTCCGGGCGGCAGAACGCCGCGCGCGAATTCGCGCAGTTCCTCAACGGGCTCAAGAAATACGACCCGGTCGGCAGGAACGGATGACAGGATCTGGAACACGTAGCCTGCGCCCGTGCCGAGAATGAGGATCTTTTCCGGTGAATGTGCTAGAATGCCCGAAATGAATCTTCGGGCTTCTTCTTCTGGATTGTGTCTGGAGTGAAGCGGTCGATTGCCGACCGCGAAGTTAGGTTTGCCGTCCGGGTTGGGAGAAAAGCTGGGTGAGGAATCAGTCATCCTCCGGCTCTTCTTCCTCCTCGTCGTCATCGTCGTCGTCGGAGTCTTCGTCCTCTTCTTCTTCCTCTTCCTCTTCTTCGGCTTCCGACTCTTCGCCTTCTTCTACGTCTTCGTCAAGTTTGGCCGTTGGCTCGATTTCGCCCACGTCCTCGTCGCCCAGATCCTCTTCGGATTCGTCGACCACGGGCACTTTGCCGCGGGCTGCTGCAATTTCTGCAGTCGGCGCTGCGGTTGCGCCCGGTCCATGGAGCTCTTCGAGAAGGGCCTGGCGGGCCTCATCGGCGATGTAATCGTATTGAACGATTCCATCGGACAGCGCAATCATGGCTTTTACGGCCGGTTTGCGGTTGATGTATCTCTTTGGGATTTCAATCTGTTCCAGTTTGTCGATAACTTCGAAAGCAGCCACGGTCATGGCATACTTTTCTTTATCCGCCAGCTGAAGCAGTTTTGCAATTTCAAATTCTTTGGGGTCTCTGGACATGGTTATAAGGAAGGAAGGGCCAATTTTTCGGAGGCGTACATTTATGCCAGTAAAAAAAATACAGATCCTGGTCTGCCTTTTGCTAACGGGGCTGACCGCCTGCAGGCCGGAAGCCCGGTCGAATTTCGGGGTAGAACAGTGGGGCGGCAGGCTTCTGGACGGGACGATGATCCGGTTCAGCGAGGTGGATGCGCCGGGCCTGGTGCTCAATTTCTACAGCCCCACCTGCGGACCCTGTATTGAAGAGATTCCCACGTTTGAGCAGTTCGCGAAGGAAGCGGGCCGCCGGAAGATTCCGGCTTATCTGGTGCTCGACGGGCATCCCTCGTCGCACGGTTTGAATCTGCCGGCAGACGCAACGCCGGAAGACCGGTTTGCCGTGATTCGAAACCGCATGCTCGAAGACATTCGGAAGTACTCGATCCGCGTTCCCGTCGTCGTCATGGACGATCTGTTCGCGATCAACAAACAGTACGGCATCATTACGGGCACGCCGGAGACGCTCATCTTCAGCACAAAGCCGCTCGTGCTGCGATATGATTTTGTGGGTCCGATCGGCACGCAGAAGGATCCGGCTTCGATTGAAAAACAGACGCGCTATCAGTTCGCACTGGAGAGGCTGTGATGGCGAAAGCCAGGAAGGCGGTTTCGCGTCGTGCGGGGAAAGCCGCCGGGGATGCCAGGGAGGAAGGAAAGGTCCTTCTTTCCGCTTCCATCATCACCTTCAACGAAGAGCACCGCATTTACGACTGCATTGCATCGGTTCATGATTTCTGCGATGAAGTGCTTGTACTCGATTCGTTTTCGACAGACAAAACCGAAAAGATCGCGCGCACGTTTCCGAAAGTAAGATTCTTCAAGCATGCATTCGACGGCCACGTCCAGCAGAAGAACCGCGCATTTGAAATGTGCCGGGGCAGGTGGATTCTCTCGCTTGATGCAGATGAGCGATGCAGTCCAGAACTCGCGCGGTCGATCCAGGAGTTTCTGCGTTCCCGGGCGGACCACGGGCCCGATGGAATGCGCGTCAACCGGCTCACCCTGCACATGGGACGTCCGATCCGTCACGGCGGATGGTACAATGCCAGATATCGTCTGATCAAGAAAGGCAAGGCTGCCTGGGGAGGAGAAAATCCGCACGATCAAATCTTTCTGCACAACGAACCCAAATGGAAAACGAATCTCGGGCCCGTGCTGGCAGGCGACCTGATCCATCTCTCTTTCAAAGATCTTTCCGATCAGGTCGGAACCATCAATAAGTTCTCAAGCATCATCGCATTCACTCGAAGAGGAAAAGGGAAACGATTTTCGCTCCTGCGCCTCATCTCCAAACCGTTTCAGAAATTCCTGGAGATCTACGTGCTCAAATTCGGCTTCCTCGACGGTATGCCCGGTTTCGTGATCGCGTATTCGTCTGCGTATTCGTATTTCCTGCGCGAAGCGAAGCTCTGGGAACTGGAAAACGGACTTTTACGTCCGTCCAATCTGCGCCCGGATTACCGCGTTCAGTCCTGACCGCTCATGAGACTCAGCGTTCGCGTGAAGCCAGGATCAAAGAAGCCCGGCATTGAAAAATCCAACGACTCCTGGACTGTGCGCGTGCGGGAGAGAGCCCTGGAAAACAAGGCAAATCTCGCTGTCATTGAGGCCGTAGCAGAGGAACTCGGCGTCCCGAAGAGCCGGGTGCGCATTGCGTCCGGCGAAACGAGCCGCACAAAGATACTCGAAATTCTTGATTGATGCGCGGCTCAGGCGGAGAGCGCGCTGCGCCGCCGGCCGTAGAGAAAATATACGAAGAGCCCGACAAACATCCAGATCACGAAGCGCAGCCACGTCTCAAGCGGAAGCGAAATCATAAGCGCAAAACAGGTCAGAATCGAAAGCACCGGAAGAAAGGGAACCCAGGGCACGCGAAACCCGCGCTTTTTTTCCGGATGAGTTTTTCGCAGCACGAGTACGCCCGCCGATACAATCACAAAAGCAGATAACGTTCCGATGTTCGCAAGATCGGCGAAAGTTCCGATGTCCCAGATGCCCGCCGGAATTCCCACGACGAGTCCCGCAATCCAGGTGCTGATGTGAGGAGTCTTGTATCTCGGATGAACGGACGAAAACGCGGCCGGCAAAAGACGGTCTCTCGACATCGCATACCAGATGCGCGCCTGGCCGTACTGAAACACCAGAAGACAGGAGATGATCCCGACGACCGCTCCGAGACCCACAAGGCTTCGGATGGAATCAAGACCGAGCGCTTTGAGCGCGCCTGCCACCGGAGCCGGGTTGTTCAGCGTGCGATAGTCCGCAATGCCTGTGAGTACAAAAGCGACGGCCATATAGAGCAGCGCGCAGACGACCAGAGAAGCGATGATTCCAATCGGCATATCGCGCGATGGATTGCGGGATTCCTCCGCAGCGGTGGAAACCGAATCAAAGCCGAAGTATGTGAAAAACACAATCGCCGAACCGGACATCACGCCCGAGAATCCGCCGGGGAAGAACGGATGATAGTGTTCGAAGCGAATGTAGCGCGCGCCGCCAATTACAAACAACAGGATCGCTCCAATCTTGATGATAACCATCGCATTGTTCGTGTGCGCGCTCTGTTTGACTCCGCGGACCAGCAGCCAGGAGAGAATCATCAAGACGATAAACGAAGGAAGGTTGAACCACGCGCCCGTCGCCGTTCCGTTCTCAAACATGGGCCGCGAAAGCTCGGCCGGCAATCGGAAGCCAAAGATCGAATCGAGAATGTCGTTGAAGTAGGCTGAAAATCCAACCGCAACCGCCATGTTCGATACGGCGTACTCCAGGATCAAATCCCAGCCGATGATCCAGGCGATCAATTCGCCGAGCGTCGCATACGCGTACGTATACGTGCTGCCGGCAACAGGAATCATGGATGCAAGTTCCGCGTAGTTGAGCGCGGCCAGGGCACAGATCAGACCGGTGATGAGAAAACTGATCGTGATTCCCGGGCCCGCAGGCAGACGGCCCCGCGACTGCAGATCAAAGCCGTTCATGATAATGTCGAGCACCGGCGCATGAAGGATCGATGAGTGTTCCAGGTTTTCGCCGGCAGCCGCATTGCCAGTCAGGATAAAGATTCCGGCCCCGATGATTGCGCCCACGCCCAGGGCAATCAGGCTGAACGGTCCAAGGTTTCTATGCAGGCCGTGTTTTTCTGTGTCCGCGAGAATGTGTTCGATGGACTTTACGCGGCGCGCCATGCCGATCATTGGCGCTGAAATGATTGCCTGTCAAAGCAATTTTGGCATTCGTGGAGTATGCTGAAAATTGCACCTTCGCGTGAGCAGGCCGGCAGCGTGCCGGAACGATTCACAGATTCCCCGTTTGCGTATGTTCCGTTCAAAACACGCGAGGTCAAAGTCGGCAGCGTAGGCGTGGGGGGACGCAATCCAATTCGAATCCAGTCCATGACGATTTCTGATACAATGGATACTGAGGCGACGGTCCGCGAAGCGATCGGTCTGATTGAGGCGGGCTGCGAAATCGTGCGCATCACTGCGCCGCGCGTGAAGGAAGCAGAGAACCTGAAAAACATCAAGGCGCGGCTGGTTGAGCTGGGATACAATACTCCTCTCGTCGCCGACATTCATTTCCTTCCGCAGGCGGCCATGACGGCGGTTGAGTACGTGGAGAAGGTCCGCATCAACCCCGGCAATTTTGCGGACAGAAAATTCTTTGAGATGCGCGAATACACAGACGAGCAGTATGAAGAGGAGCTCGAGCGGATTCACGACGCGTTCAAGCCTCTGGTTCTTCGCGCAAAGGAGCTTGGCCGCGCGCTTCGCATCGGCACAAATCACGGATCCCTTTCGGATCGCATCATGAATCGCTACGGCGACACGGCCATGGGCATGGTGGAATCTGCGCTTGAGTTCATTCGCATCGCAGAGCACTATGACTTTCGCGACATCATCATCTCGATGAAAGCGTCCAATCCCGGCGTGATGATTCAGGCGTACCGCCTTCTCGTCGCTCGCTTTCTAAAAGAGGGTATGAATTACCCCCTGCATCTCGGCGTGACGGAGGCAGGCGGCGGCACAGACGGGCGCATCAAGTCGAGCATCGGGATCGGAAGTCTCCTCGATGACGGAATCGGCGATACGATCCGTGTTTCGCTCACCGAAGATTCGATCCATGAAATCCCCGTGGCTCGAAAGATCGCGGACTACTACAATGCGCGCCGCGGCTCAAGCGCACACGCGGTTCCTCTGACCTCATCCGTTGCCGGCGCCGACCTTGAATCCATATACCTTTCCTCCTTTCCGTATCATGAGTACAGGCGCCGCGAATCGAGCGCGCTCGGGAATCTCGGCGGAAAGAATCCAATCCGTCTCGGCATTCGCGACGAGCTCGTGAGCGCAGATCAGGCGTCTTCGCTTCAGGCGAAGGGGCTCGATTTTCTCATTTCAAAGGGCGCGTCTGCCGGCGGACGGCTGCCCGTGCTCGGAAGCGATTCGCTCTTTGATT
The DNA here is from genome assembly GCA_964619995.1 of uncultured Leptospiraceae bacterium. Lineage (GTDB taxonomy): Bacteria > Spirochaetota > Leptospiria > Leptospirales > Leptonemataceae > JAEUSB01. Next base: position 8,758 of record CAZUJO010000046.1, on the reverse strand, counting down.
TCACCGCATTTGCAACCGCAGACGTCAGCCGCCTTTCGTCAGAGCTTGAGAAACACCCATCGTCTGCGATTGCGGTGCACTGCGATTCAAGCGAGATGACAAAGCGGACCCGCCTCGTTGCTGCCGAATTGAAACGGCTGAAGCAGGACCGGCCGATTGTTCTTTTTGCGCGGTTCCCGTCTATGGAAGAAGCGCTGTATCTCGCTTCGATTCATTTCGGCGGACTGCTCCTGGACGGAATTGGAGATGCGGTCGTGATCGACGTGCCCGGCGCGGACGCGGACAGCATACTGCAGCTGGGCCTTGACATTCTTCAGGCAACCCGCCTTCGCCTTTCGAAAACAGAATTCATCAGCTGCCCTTCGTGCGGCCGAACGTTATTTGACCTTCAAGATACGACGGCCCGCATTCAGAAACGCACCGGCCACCTGAAAGGCGTCAAGATTGCCATCATGGGATGCGTGGTGAACGGTCCGGGCGAAATGGCAGATGCAGACTTCGGTTACGTGGGCGCGGGCCCGGGCAAAATCCACCTGTATCGGGGCAAAGAAATCGTGAAGAAAAGCATTCCATCGGAAATCGCAGACGAGGAGCTCGTCCGGCTCATCCAGGAAAACGGAATGTGGGTGGAGCCGGGCGCCTGAAAAACGGGGAACCTTTCCGGGGCTCCGGGTTTATAGGGGTATGAAAAGGAAAACCTTTGTAAATCGAATCCTGTTTGCCGCTCTGCTCACGTGCACGGGCGCAGGCCTCTTTGCCGATCCTCCCGGCCCCCCGCCGGAAGAGGGTATGTTTGGCCCGCCGAACCCGCGTGAGTTTGACCGAATGATGGACGAGCTCAAGCTTACGGATGCGCAGCGCACGAAAGTGAAGGCGCAGCACGAAGCGCAGCGAGCAGAAGCCAAAAAATACATGGATCAAATGAAGCCGCTGCACGAAGAACTGCGCGGACTTCTTGAGGCGAACACGGTCGATCTGAAGGCAGTTCGTTCAAAACTGCAGGCCATCAGCAATGTGCAGCTGGAGCTTCGTATGCTGCACATCAAAGGACGTCTGGATTTCGAATCCATCCTCACTCCGGATCAGAAAGCGCAGCTGAAGAAGATCCAGAAAGAGAGAATGGAAAAAATGCGGGATCGCCGCGACGAGCGTCGCGAAGGCCGTCATGGCCCGGACCACAACCGCCCGGATGATGGTGACAAATGACAGAAGCGGAGCTTACACGGGCAATCGACGTTAGCCGCCATACGGCTCTCAAGTCGATTCGAAAGCACCTGCCCGCCGAGCTCGACGGTCTCCTGGACGACATTGTCCAGGAGACCTTTCTCCGTTATTTTCTTGCGTTTCGTGAATCGCGGCCGTTAAGCGATGATTATTTGCACAGATGGATTTATGTGGCCGCGCGGAATGAATGCCGCAGGGCGGCCAGAAAGAGCAGGCGCGAAGGTTTCGCGTATGCAAGGCTTCGTCCGCCGGTCGAAGGAATCGCGCCGGCCGCCAACACGGAGGCCGCCGGGAATGATTTCACCGAGAAGGACGCAGAAGATGTTCGGCGCCAGATCGAGCAAATGCCGGATCCGTTTCGGGAGACATTCCTCCTGCGGCTGAGCGGCTTGAAGCTTACGACGATAGCTGAGCGCTTGAGCGTAACGGTTGGAACGGTGAAATCGAGACTTTCGCGCGGCAAACGATTTCTGGGACGCGAAGGGGAAGCAGAGGGGAGGAATGTATGACGGAAAAGAAACGCAGTCTTGAATATCACAGAGCGGAGAAACGCATCCTGTCCGATTCATACCCGGCTGAGCTTGCATCGCGAATCATGCGCGAAGCAGAACACCGAGCTCCGTCCGCAAATATGCGCGTGAGCGCCGTCTGGTGGGGGCTGAGCGCTGCGGCGATTGTGATGGCAGCGGTCCTGTTCTTTCGATGGAATTCGGAACCTCCCGCAACATACGAGGGCCTGAGCTCCTATTCCGTTCAGAGCGTTGCCGCATCGGATCAGATTGAATCCGATTGGAACGACAC
>CAZUJO010000046.1:0-6723 GCA_964619995.1 uncultured Leptospiraceae bacterium | reverse complement strand
CGGACGCTGTGAACAGCTCGGCTCTCGAAAGCAGGTAGCCAGATCGCCTACAGCCAGTCTTTCGCCGGCGCCGGCGGCGCGAAGTGAAACCCCTGAATCGTATCGCATCCGAGCTGCTGGAAGAGCTCGGCCTGCGCCGGATTCTCAACCATCGTTGCGCCGCAGAGAATGCCCAGGCTGTGCGCGATTCCAATCATGGCTGTGACGAGAGCCCGGTCATTGCCGTCATGCGGCAGTCCCCGCGTAAATGCGCCGTCGATCTTCAGCATATGCAGCGGCAAACCCTTGAGGTTCACGAGCGATGCCTGGCCGGTTCCGAAGTTGTCCACCGCAAGCGTGATCCCGATGCGCGAAAGCGCCCTGAGAACGCCGGCAACGTCTTCAAAGCCCCGCGTGAAGCTCGCTTCTTTCAGCTCCAGCATGACCCTCGATGGATCCACGGAAAAGTCGGCAAGAGATCGTATAACGGATTCCAGGATCCCATGTCTTTGAAACTGCCGCGCAGAAACGTTCACGGTGACGAGGGCATGCGAGTCTTTCATGCGGGACAGAAACCGGCACGACTCTCTCAAAACAAAATCGCCGATCGGGTCCATCAGTCCCGCTTCTTCCGCAATTCCAAGAAATGAGCCGGGGGCGATCATGCCCCTTGAGGGATGGTCCCAGCGGATCAGAGCTTCGTAACCGAAAAGCGCCCGGCTCTGGGCTGTGTAGAGGGGCTGAAAATACACGGTGAGTTCGCCGCGTTCGAGTCCATGGCGCAGCTCGGACTCCATGGTCATCACTTCGCGCATTTCAAAACGCATCTGCTCATCGAAGATCGTATATCGGGACCGGCCCAGCGCTTTGGCGCGGTACATGGCAGTATCCGCGTCGCGAAGCATTTCCTCGGCCTTCGTATAGCTTTCGTTAAACGGAGCAATGCCGATGCTTGCGCCCGTGTAGACTTCGGCTTCGCCGACATTCAACGGCTCGGCCAGTTCCTTGAGGATGCGCGCTGCCACGGTTTCCGCGCCGGAGAGCCGGCTGTCTTCGACGAGAATGACGAACTCATCACCCCCCAGGCGCCCGACCGTATCGCCCGGCCTCGTGCATTTTTCGAGAACGCGCGCAACGCCGACAATGAGTCGGTCTCCGATGATGTGACCCATCGTATCGTTTACGATCTTGAAGCGATCGAGATCCAGAAACAAGAGGGAGAAATCAAAGTCATCTTCGCGGGACTTCTTTCGAATTGCATGACCGATTCGGTCGAGCAGCAGATGACGATTCGGAAGGCCTGTAAGGCCGTCATGAAGCGCGTCGTGGATGAGGCGGTCTTCGGCAGACTTTCTGTCTGTATGGTCGCGCGAAACGACCACAGCATGTGTGATGTCCGTTCCGGTTCCGCGGTACGGATAATAGGTAACATCAAAGAATCTCAGGCCGAGAGCCGGGAATTCGAACGATACACGGTAATTGACAGCGCGCCCCTCAAAGCACTCGTCGAGATGCCCGCGCAGAACCCGCTCAAAGAGTTCCTTGCCCCAGACGTCGGAAACGGGCCGGTTCATAATCTCTTCGCGGGATTTGTTGTGCGCCTCGCAGTACGCGTCATTGACCGCCTCGTATTTGTATTCGCGGTTGATGAGGGTCATGAACTCGCGCGAGGTGTTTACGATAAAGTCGTACCTGTTGGATTTCTGCACCGCATCGCGCAGGTCTGCTTCGCTCCTGCGAAGGCGGTCCACCATGCGGATGTGAAACGAAAGGGCCATGAGTCCCACAAAGCAGAGGATTGCGATCGCAGCCAGAAACTGGTAGATATCGACCAGGGGTTGATGCACCGAGAACGCGGCCCAGGTTGCGCCAGCCGAACAGAACAGCAGAAACGAGATAAGCGCCGGAACCGATCGAAACAGGAATGTGGATGTGACGGTCACCGCGGACAGAAAGATCAGCATGTCGATCATCTGTACGGGCGCCAGGCGGAACGTATAAAGGAGAATGAAGAAATGCACTGCGATCAAATACAACAGAGCCTGAATAATGTTTCGCAGACGATCGCGCACCCAGGGAACGACGAAGGAAAGCCCGAGAACAGTCACCATGATGAGGATTACGGCCGCATAGCGCGCGGGGAGCGGGTCGCTGACTCCGAGACGCTCGATGATAACCCAGAAGATGAGGTAAGCGGCGATGGCGAGCGCGAGAAGAATTCTGGCAGTGCGAAGTTCGGACAAACGAGCTGACTGCACGTTCAAAAACATAAGCCTGCTTCCCATCCTGTCAACATGCTTCTCTGGCTTCTGGAATTTTCTTGCCACCGATTTCGCCTGAGGCCGCCCTTCCTTATGGCGAATCCCGGACTTGCTCCCTTTGACCTCACCGGATACTCAGGCACGAAAGGTTGGAATTTCTACACGGATTCTCCGAGTTTTGTGCACCTGATCAACAAATACGGTTCGGGCCTGCCGCCCGAGCATCTGCGCGACATGCACGAGCACCTTTCTCAATACGGAGCGTTATGCGGCGGCGTTCTCAATGACCTGATCGAAGCATGCCACAAAGAGGGCAAATACGGCGAAATCGTTCAGTACGATGCGGTGGGGAACCGGGTGGACGAAGTGCGCTACAGCCCCGAGCAGCGCGAAGCCCGGCGTATTTGTTATGAACATGGAATCGTGAATCTCAACTACCGTCCGGACTGGAAGCATCCGTTTACGTTCCATCACCGGATGATGCTGGGCTTCATGACGAACATGAACGGCGAAGGCGGCGTTGCCTGTCCTCTGGCAATGACGGACGGTTTGATCCTGGTTCTTGAGAAAATCGGAACGGAGGAGCAGAAGCGGAAGTATCTTCCGATTCTGACGGCGCCCGGAAGCAAATCGCATTTTATGGCAGGGCAGTATGTCACCGAGCGCGTGGGCGGCTACTATGTCGCCGCGAATCGAACTGTGGCCGTTCGGTCGGATAACGGTAAGTGGATCCTGAACGGCGAGAAGTGGTTCTGCAGCAATCCCGGGGATCTCTGGGTAACGACGGCGAGAATCGAGAACACGTCCACGATCGGGCTGTTTCTCGTCAGCCGCATCAAAGACGACGGCACGCTGAACGGCTGCCGTCTGGTCCGCAAGAAAGACATCATTGGTTCGCGCGGCAAGATTACCGTTGAGACCATTTACGAAGATGTGGAAGCAACGGAACTCGGCCGGCCGGCTCATGGTCTTGCGAATTTGATCAAGTACGTGATCAACACCTCGCGCCTGCATGTTTCGGCCGGTGCTGTGGGTCACGGCAGGCGTTCGTATCTGGAGGTAAAGGCATACACGCAGAAACGCACTGCGTATGGAAAGAAGATCATAGAACTGCCCGCGGTTCTTCGCACCCTCGCGCGCATGCAGGTTCTTCAAACGGTATGCGAATTTGCCGTTATGCGCAACTACGATCTGAACGCGAAGGACGCGCCGGCCTCAAAAATGCTGACCCCGCTTCTGAAATACGCTTCGACCGTCCTTGCAACCCATCTCACGCATGAAGGGATTCTTGTGCTGGGCGGGAACGGCATCCTCGGCGATTTTTCGATTCTGCCGCGCCTGCACAACGATGCGATCATCAACGAGACCTGGGAAGGCACGCATCCGCTTCTCTGCGAACATGCGCTGAAGGCGTATTTCCGGCCCAACGTGCACAGCGCATTTCAGAATCTTTTGAACGAGGGAAGAGCAGCGGGAACATCTACGGCTTCAGCGCAAAAGGCGCTCGATCTTCTCACCGCGAAGATCGCCGAATACGAAAAGGAAGATGATTTCTGGATCGACTCGCACCGCCAGGAATTCTGCGATCTGCTGTATTCGGCCTTCGCGCTCAGCGAAATGATGAGCGACAGCGCGAGGTCGCAGGTGTTTCGTCCTCATACGGAGGCTTATGCTGAGCTTCTGCTCGAACGTTATGCGGCAGAGCGGAGCGCGTTTTTCAGCGATCCGGCCCGCATGGACGCGATTCTGTAAGACTTGAGGGCTGCCGAGGTCAAGCCGGATCGATCAATCCGGGCGGATGCGCCCGACAATCATCTCGCGGGTGATTTCGCCGAGAAGCCTTGAGTCCAGGCAGTCACTGCGGCGGTCGCAAAGGATGAAGTATTTGCCCGCCCCGATTTTCTTTTCCGCGAATTCATCCCGGGGAAACACACTGCCGGGCAGGGTATGACCCGTCTGCGTGCGAACCTGCCAGGGGTCAGACACAGGCTGTCCGTTTCGCGTAAGCTGCTTCTCGGACATGGAGACGGCATCACCCGGCAGGGCAACAATGCGGCCGAGCAGATGAAGGTCCTGGGCTTCCGGGTGCTTGTAGAGGACGATATCGCCGAATTGCAGTTCGGCGCGGCGGACGACGTATACGGTCTGGCCATTTTTCACAGAGGGTTCCATATCCGCTGTACCAACGCGCAGCGGGAAGATCCAGAACGCATGCACGATCAAACGGGTCGCGAGGGCCAGGATCAGGGCCAGAATCAGGCCGGCGAGGATCACCGATTTTTTTACCGGAGCGCGCCGCTCAGGAACCAGATCGCGATTTCGAAGGGCCATTTGCAATGCATTGCCGCCCGCCCTCGTTTACCAATCACAATTTGACAGAGCCGGTAAGTTCAGCATCCTGGCCGCGTGAGCTATCAGTTCATTGATCAGCAGCCCGCTCTCGACCGTGCCGTGAATGAAATGTCGCGCGCTTCGGCGGTAGCCGTGGATACGGAAAGCTCGAGCTTCTATACCTACGAATCGGAACTGTGCCTGATTCAGATTTCCGCCCTGGGGAAAAACTACCTGATCGATCCGCTGGCCAACCTGACGTTTCGCGGTCTCGCGGAAATCTTTGCAAATCCTTCCATAGTAAAGGTAATGCACACGGCGGCATCCGACATTACGGAGCTTCGCCGACTGAGCAAGTTCGCATTTGAGAACCTTTTTGATGTGATGGTAGGATGCCGAATGCTCGGCTTTGCAAGCTGCTCGCTCGTGTCCATCGTGAAGCAATATACGGGCGTGGAGATAGAGAAAACAGAGCAGAAATCCAACTGGAAGAAGCGTCCGCTTTCGCCTTCGCAGCTCGAATACGCTCACCGCGACACAAAGTACCTGGAAGAAATCATGGGGAAGAAGCGCCCCGAGCTCGATCAGTTTGGCTTTGCCGATGAGTTCGCCGAGGAAATGGTTCGAATCACAAAGGAATCCTTCCCTTCCACGAAAGTCTACGATGCGGATGCCTGGAAAAGCATTCCGGGAGCCTTTCAGCTCAGCCCTGCCTCGCGCGGATTTCTGAAGGCATTGCTCGAGATCCGCGAAAGCCGCGCGCGCAAGGACAACATTGCTCCGTTTCGCCTCGCGTCGAATGATGCGCTTCTGCATCTGGCGCAGAAAATGCCGGACTCTTCATCCGAGCTTGCCGGTCACGGCCTCCATCCCGACTTCCTGCGAAAGGAATCAGAGCGCATTCTCGAAGCGCGCTACAGGTCTCCTGCAATCACGAACGCAGATGCTCCGAAAGAGAAACGAAAACCCCAGGATCCGGCTCTTGCTCGTTTGAAGAAGTGGCGCAAGGATGTCGCCGAATACCGCGGGTTTGAGCCGTCGATTGTCCTCTCCAACCGCCAGCTGGAGGCCATCCTTGAACGGAAGCCGGCCACCATGGACGAACTCCGCGCTATGGATCTTTTGACTGACTGGAAACTGGATCATTACGGCCCCATGGTTCTCGCCGTTTTGTCGGGCAAAGAGCCTTCCATTGGCAGTCTCAGCCGCCTTCCGCCGGACAGGCGACGCCCGGAAATTTCCGGTTGATTGCCGTATCCTTCCGTCAATCTGGGTTCATGTTCAAATCGGTTCGCATTTCGCGTCTGGGTCTCATCAACCTGCTTCTCTTTACGCTGTTCGTGGGCGCATTTTTGAGTCCGCTCGTCTACAGCGGATTTCGCAGTATGCTTCTGGATCACCAGGGCAGCGCGGATCCGATTCCGGAGAGCGATCAGAAGGCCGCCGTAGCTCTTCAGCAGAGTTACATGAACGTTTACAAGAAGGCATCTCCGTCCGTTGTTTTCATTCGCACGCGCGTACTGGTTCCGCCGCGCTACTGGTTCGATCTCTACAGCCAGCAGGAAGGCGCGGGAACCGGAATCATTATCGATAAGTCCGGCTACATCGTTACAAACAATCACGTGGTGGCTGGCGCACAGAAGATCGAAGTCATCTTCAGCGATCAGCGCAAGGAGCGCGCGAAATTGATCGGGCGCGACGAAACGAGCGATATCGCCGTTATCCAGGTTCCCGGCAGCGATAAGCTTGTGCCCGCGGTGCTGGGAGATTCTGACAAGGTTGTCCCAGGTCAGCTCGCTTTCGCGCTCGGTTCGCCGTTCGGTCTTGAAAGCACATTTACGGTCGGCACAATTTCCGCGAAGCATCGCAGCATCGACAATACAAAGTACACGCGCATTCAGACGGATGCGTCCATCAATCCAGGAAACTCAGGCGGTCCGCTCCTGAACGTTTTCGGCGAAGTCGTCGGCATCAATCAGTCCATCATTTCTCCGGGCGGGCAGGGCGGAAGCGTCGGAATTGGTTTCGCCATTCCGATCAACGAAGCCAAGAGCGTCATTGAACAATTGCGCAAGGAACGCCGCGTCATCGGCAGACCGACTCTCGGCGTTCAGGTAGGAGTTCCTACACCGAGCCTGAGGCAGTTCCTGAA
>CAZUJO010000045.1:9925-14928 GCA_964619995.1 uncultured Leptospiraceae bacterium | reverse complement strand
AAAAAACAAAAGCAGGTTGTCTTCGAGATCGAGCCGGGTCTCCGTTGAGAGTTCGTCGCCCAGAAACCAGCGCGAAAGATCAATCAAATGCATACCCTGGTCGAGCAGCTCACCGCCCCCGGATATCTCGGGATCGGCGCGCCATTCTTTGTCATAGCCGATGCGGCCGCCGTGTCCGTAGCGCCCACGCACGAACATCATCTCGCCGCAATTCCCGCCTTCGAGAATCTCCTTCGCTTTCAGCATGGCCGGATGAAATCTGTGGTTGAATCCGCACTTGGCCTGGACTTTCCTGTCCGCCGGCAGTGAATCGAGGAGCGCCACAACAGGGCGTAGTTCTCCTGCGTTTCGCGCCGCCGGCTTTTCCACCAGAAGATGTTTTCCCGCGGCAATCACGTCATACGAAATCTCCGCGAGCGCGGAATGAACAGCGCTTACGATCACAACATCGACATCGTCTCTGCCGATCAGGTCCTTTGAGCTTGTCCCTGCCGCACACTTGAAGTCAGCGCAGAACTTCGCAAGCGCCCCCGGATTCGTATCGTATGCACAGACAATGCGGTCTTCGGCGTCGAGCGACGATGCGCGCTTGCGCCCGATGAGGCCGCATCCTATGATTCCCACTCTCACTTCGAGTCGTCCCAGTCAAAGCCGCGCTCTTTCGCGGTGATGCGGCGCAGCATGTACACGTCTGACTTCGCCAGCGCGTCGGCACGGGACGGAAGATTCTTCCAGTCGTCCCATACAGCGCTGATCAATCGCCCTGTGATGGATTTCGCTTCGTCCGATGCGAGAAACACGCACAAATCCGCTGCGTTCGCGAGCGACGAACCGCCGCTGTCTCTCTGTTTGAGCGATGCTTCAAAGAACTGCTTTCCTGCCCGCTCCGGTCCGGCCTCGAGCACTTCGTCGAGCAGCCTTGTATTCAGGGCGCCGGGAGCAACGGCATTTGCGGTCACGCCGAACTCAGCGCATTCCAGTGCCAGTGTTTCCGTAAGGCGAACGACTGCGGCCTTGGCTGACGCATAACAGCTGAAAGACGGCATCCCTTTGGTGGCGCCGCCGCCGGAAAGGTTGATGATTCGTCCGGAACGATTCGATTTAAAATGCGGCAGAAGAAGGCGGCATGGAGTGAGGGTTCCGAAAAAATTGATGTCAAAAGCTCTTTTCCACGCGGCGTCATCTGTCTCTTCAAGAGCGCCTATCGGCCCGTAGACTCCGGCATTGTTCACAAGCGCCTCAACGCGCCCGAAGGCCTTGATAGACTCCTGGACGATAGCCGCCATTGCTGCTTGATCCGTCACGTCGGCAGCATAATGAACTACCCGTACTCCGGAAGGCGCGCGCCGCGCAAGACGCTCGCCAGCCTGTCCAATTGCCTCCGGGTTGCGCGCCGTGATCACCACGTTTGCCCCTGCGTCCACGAATGCCTCTGCAATCGCGAGCCCCAGTCCCTGGCTGGCTCCTGTAATCATTGCTGTGCGCTCTGCCAGTTTCACGGTTTCCTCCTGGGGCGGCCGATCGAATAATAATCCACGCTCTTCCCTTCGAATCGATCCTTCCAGACTCCGGCAGGATCTACGACTACCGGACGCGCCAATGCAGACAGGACATCGTCCGCTTTCATTTCCTTGAACTCGGGCCAGGCGGTCAGGAGGATCACGCCGTCGGAGGACCGAAGCGCATCCGAGGCGCTTCGCTCGAGCTGAATAAACTCATACGACCGGGGAAGGGCGTGAACCGCGGGGTCGTAAGCACGAACCTTCCAGCCGTCTTCGTGCAGCTTCCGGCATATCTCAAGCGAAAGAGAACGACGCAGAGTGTCCGTTCCCGGTTTGTAGGTAAGACCCAGGACGCACACAGAGGACGCGCCGGATTCTCTGAGGGGCCTCAGCGTGCGCACTGGCCAGAATTTGTGGCCTTCGTTCGCTGTAAGAATAGAAGGCACGACCTTCAGATCCAGACTCTTCTCTCTGGAAATCCCTGCGAGAAACGACGCATCGCGCGCAAGGGTTCCGCCTGAAAACGCAGGGCCCGGTGAAAGATAGGCGCCTTTGCCAATGCGCAGGTCGGCTTTCAGGCAGCGCTCCACTTCAGAAGCATCGGCGCCGGTGCGCTCGCAAATCGCGGCGATCTCGTTGGCATACACGACGGAAAGCGCGAGGAAACAATTCAGCGCATGCTTGCTCATTTCCGCAGATTCCGGGCTGACGTGAATGAGATTCGGCGTATAACGGGAAAGAAGATTGGAGAGCAAAGACCAGGCCTGCGCCGAATCCGTCCCGACCACATAACGATCTGAGCGCACGAAGCATTCGATCGCATTGCCCAGACGAAGATTCTCGGGGATGCACGCGAAGTGAACGTCCCGGCCTTCGGCGGCAGCGCGCTCGGCCATGCGGCGAATGGTGCCCACCGGCATCTGAGATGACACTGCGATCACAGCGCCCTTCCGAGCATGTTTCATGGCGCGGCCAATGCGTTCCTCGACGAATCCTGTGTCCGCCCGGTCGTTTTCATCCACCGGCGTGTCGAAGGTGACCCAGATCAGGTCAGCGTTCGCGCAGGCGGAAATGTCCGTTGTAAAGCGCAGGTTCTCGCCGCCGGAGCGGATCAGATCATCGAGCCCCGGCTCGGCCACAGGGGCCCGGCCCTGCCGCAAACCGTCAATGATCGAAACATCCTCATCGATCCCCGTTACATTTGCCTGATCGGCCACGCAGGCCGCGGTCACGCAACCCAGATGCCACAGACCGTAGACGCTAATATTCATTGAATTACAACTGTATCTAGTTTATAAATGTTTCAGGCCGCGTTCATCGCGCGGCAAACACCCATTCATTTGCTTTCAAAAACTGAATGGTGCGGCGCACCGCCTGCTCGATCGTCAGCTCGGGCTTCCAGCCTGTGGAGCGAATCTTCGCCGTTTCAAGGAAGATGAACGGATTGTCCCCGATCCATCCCCGGTCGCCGCCGGAAAGGCTGATCTCAGGAGAACACTGCAGCTCATCGCAGATCCAGCGAACCGAGTCCAGCACCTCGCAGTATTCCGCCGTCCCGAGATTGAAAATGTTCACGCGCTCCGCAGCATGATCCACGGCATGCAGGATGGCGCGCACGCAGTCCCCAATGTACAGATACGATTTCCGCTGTTTTCCGTTGCCCAGAACCCGAAGTTTGCGCGGATCTTCTTTCAGTTGCTTGTAAAAATCAAACACATGCCCGTGTGTGTACCGCTCTCCGAGAATGGACACAAAACGAAAAATCCACGATTGAAATCCGAATCCTTCGCAATACGCCGCAATCAACCCCTCTCCTGCCAGCTTGGATGCGCCGTAGAGAGAAGTCTGCACCGGAAACGGAGCATCCTCGGGCGTTGGAATCACAGCTGCTTCGCCGTAAACGGAACCCGTAGACGAGAACATGATCCGTTTGATGCCGTTTTCGCGCATGGCCTCAAGCACATGAAACGTTCCCTGAGTGTTCTGCTCAATGTCGCGCGAAGGATGTGCTGTGCCCATGCGAACGTCTGCGTTCGCAGAAAGATGAAAGACCATGTCATGGCCTGCGGCAGCCTGACGAAGCGCCGGCAGATCGAGCAGGTCGCCTCTTACCAGCGTGAATGCCGGCGATTTCTTCGCATTCACCAGGAACTGCTCGTTTCCTGTTGAGAAGTTGTCATAGACTGTTACCGCATGACCGCGCTCAAGAAGCGCGTCTGCGAGACTCGAACCAATGAAGCCAGCCCCGCCTGTGATAAACGCTTTCATGACCGCGCCGCTCCGCTGATTCGGCCTTTCGTGCGCGGCTGAAAACCGTGCGCTTCCGAAACGATGTAGATCGGACGGTCCCTGACCTCGTCATAAATGCGCCCGACATATTCACCCATGATGCCAATGCTCAGGAGCTGAAGGCCGCTCAACGAAGAAACTAGAATCACAAGGGTCGGGTTCCCCCAGGGAATATGCACTCCTGTCAGACTCAAACCAATGTAGATCAGAGCCGTGAGAAAACTCACAAAGGAAATGAACAATCCACCCAGAGAAATCAACTGAAGCGGATATCTTGAAATCCAACGATGCCGTTGAAGCCGATCGTCAGGGATCCAAGAAAACGGTTGTAATTGCCCTGGCCCGCAAGACGCGGATCTCTTGAGTAGGGAACGGCGACCTGAGAAAATCCTACAAACCCGACGAGGCCACGAAGAAACCCGTGTCCCTCTTTCAATCCGCGAAGCTCTTCGATAACTTCGCGGCTGATGAGACGAAAATCCCCTGTATTGCGCGGGATACTGACCTGCGAAATGCGGTTGATCACCCAGTACCCTAAGTAGGAAACCAGTATCTTAACCCATGTTTCGCCTGTGCGCGATACTCTCTGTCCGAAGGCGACGTGATAGCCTTCCTGCCATTTTTCGACCATAGCTTCGATGAGTTCCGGCGGATCCTGCAGATCTGCGTCAATGACCACACAGGCGTCTCCCGTGCAGTAATGTATGCCGGCTAACGTTGCCGCCGGCTGTCCGAAGCGGCGCGAGAATTCCAGGAGCTTGATGGAGGGATTCTTCGCTCGATTCTCGAGAATGATTTCCCGCGTGCGGTCCTTTGAAGGATCCATGGCAAAAACGATTTCATACTCGCAGCGGAGCTTCTTGAGCACGGCCAGTGTACGATCGAGAAAAACCGGAAGATTCTTCTCTTCATTGTACACCGGCACCACAACCGATAACTTATATTTCTTTGGCATGCGAGTTATCCCGGGCCGATTCTATCAGAGCGAGAAACCCGCGCTCGTCGCGTCTTTGTAAAACATTTTCACTGTGTCGAGCGAGTACTCATCCAGATCTTTGCCTACGATCTCAAGCTTCTTGAGGATGTCGTTGGTCACCGTGATGATGTGGCAGCCAATCTCATCCGCCTGGAAGATATTCAAAAGCTCGCGGGGAGAAGCCCAGAGAAGTTCCGTGTTCGGGTTTTTCTGAACGATCTTGAGCGCCTCTGCCA
>CAZUJO010000045.1:0-9915 GCA_964619995.1 uncultured Leptospiraceae bacterium | reverse complement strand
TTCCGGTGCGGCACTGGATCGCGGCCCGTGTCGGCGACGCGTCCTGCAAAGATCGAAACGACTGCGCCTTTTGTTCCCTTGAGCGCATCTACGATCTTCTCTGTCTGCGCGATGGTCATAACGGCGGTCACATTGAGGCGCGCGCCCTTCTGCGTCAGCCTGCGAATCAGGTCATAGGACGGCTCTGCTTTCGTGTTGGTCACGGGAATTTTGATGTAAACGTGCTCTCCCCACGTGGCAATTTCGCCAGCCTGACGCTCCATCTCCGCGAAGTCGTCTGCGAACACCTCAAAAGAAATCGGACGATCTGGAATCGCTTTGAGGATGTCGAGCGCAAAGGCGCGGTAGTCCTTGATTCCCGCCTTGTTCATCAGAGTTGGATTCGTCGTAAACCCGCTGATGAAAGGTTTCTTGTACATTTCGAGCATTCCTGCTTTCTCAGCGCCGTCGGCGAAAATCTTGATACGAAGATCCGATACTTTCTTCATGAGTGGCTTACCTCTTTTTCCTCTTGCTTCTTCAAAATGATTTCTGTCATTCTTGCGGGCGAGTCGATGGTGTAATTTGGTTTTGACTTAAGCGGCTCGTCATAGCCATAATCCACGAAGATCGTAGAACATCCAGCGGCATTTCCCGCGTCCACATCTCTCCAGCGGTCGCCCACCATATAACTCCGGGCGATGTCAATACCCAGATCGCGCGCCGCAGCCTGAATCATGCCCGGCCGGGGCTTCCTGCAATCGCAGCCGTCCCCGGAGTCATGGTAGCATGCGTAGATCGCGTCAATTGGAAGCCGGCTTCGCAGGACGTCGTGAATTTCCTCAACGGAAGCGCGGCTCACAGTTCCGCGGGCCACGTCGGGCTGATTCGTTACGACGACCAGGAGCCATCCGGCCTGCTTCAGCGCCCGCAGAGTCTCTGCGATTCCATCGGTCAGAATCAGTTCCCCCGCCGACGCCGGCGGATACGGTTTGCCGTTTCGCACGACGCTGCGGTTGACGATGCCGTCTCGGTCGAGGAAGACCGCCCGATGCGCTATTTCGTGGACTCCCACTTGGTTTCGTTGAACTTCAGCGCCGGGTGCGTCACAAGAAGATGCCAGACCACCGCCTGGTAGGCTTCGGTGATTGGCGTGATATGGTCCGCATTTACCGTTGGGATGATCACTACGTTAGACGACGACTTCGCAGTATGCCCGCCGTCCTTTCCGACAACGCCGAAAATCGCAGCGCCCTTTTCCTTTGCGTACCCAATCGCGTGGACCAGGTTCACGCTGATATTCTTCTCTGAGTTTCCGCCGCCCACTGAGAAAATGAAGATTGCATCTTTCGGTCCGAGACGCGATGTTTTCAGCCACGCAGAGAAGATGTGTTCAAAGCCTTCGTCGTTCGTGCGAGCTGTGAGCTCGGAAACATTGTCCGTGGGCGCATAGCATTCAATGCCGCAGATCTTGCGGAAATCGTTCACAGCGTGACCGCAGTTTCCGGCGCTTCCACCCACACCGAGAAAGAAGACGCGGCCCTGGTTTTCGCGGACCTGCGCCAATCCGCGAGCGATGGTCTCAATGCGGTCGCAGTCGATCTTCTTCGAGACGTCGATGACCTCGTCCATAAACGTGCGGCTGAAATTACTCATGTTTTCTCCCGTATTTTGCCAAGATTGCGAATTTGAGCCCCCGAGCAATCATTTTGGTTTCGCATAATGATTCCGATGCGCAGACGCATTCACGCAGGCTTTTTGCATATGTAAACAACATTGTCACCCGTGCCCAGAAAATCCAGCAGACGCGTCGCGATCTGCGTGATGCGCAGGATCCGCAGAGCGAACGCCGCAGCCATAGCCATTTTCGTGGCGAGCGGTCGACTCTGGCCGACAGACCAGAAGGTCGATGCGATTCCCGGCGCCGGACGCGTGAGAACGTGACAGAGCTGGTAGAAGGTCCAATCGGACTCGGTCACCATGTTTGCGCTTTCGAGCTCAAGTCCGGCGAGCGACGCCGCCTTCTCCATGGAAGCGCGCGAAAAGAAATGAATGTGGTACGGAATATGCCAGTGAATCCACCGCGCGCCAAACAGACGCGCAAAGAAGCACCGGTAGTTCGGGGTTCCCATGATGAGGCGGCCGCCCGGGGCCAGAAGGCGCGATGCTTCTTTCATTACCTGTATCGGATCGACGAAATGTTCGATGACCTGGTTCATTGTGATGTAGTCGAAACTGCCTGCAGCGAAATCCGTGTTCGCAAACAGGCCGATTTTAATTCGAATGCCTTTCTCCTGTGCAATGCGCGCAACATTCTCGTCGGGATCCATGCCGACCGCTTCGCATCCGCGCGCTGCATGGTAACCCAGCGCTTCCCCCGCGCCCGTGCCGACATCCAGCACACGAACGCGCTCTGGCACCCACGCGTACGCCCCGCCCCGCTTTCCCCAGAGCCAGGCGCTGAATCCGCGCGGCACAGCGGGCGGCTTCCAGTGTGACGCATCATAGTTACGGCGCGGATAATAATTCGAATAGAGCTGCGCCACCTCTTCGGCAGACGGCGCGAAATCGGTATACGCATGCGCGCACGCGGCGCATCGAAATACACGAAAGCTTCCGGGATACGCATAACGGTCATCGTAAAGCCCGCTTCGATGGAGAACGCTTTCCGCGCCGCAGACTGGACATTTCGGATTCATAGCAGGCCTGCGTACACCTTCGCGTGATCAGACGCGCAGAGATCCCAGGAGAATTGTTCCGCGCGACGATAACCCTTTTCGCGCAGGCTCTCCTGGAGCGGGAGCGATTCCGCAATCCGGCTCACTGTCGCGAGGATGCTTTCTGAATCTTCCGGATCAAACAACTCTGCTGCGTCCCCGGCAACCTCCGGAAGAGATCCGCGGTCGCTCGATGCGACCGGGCAGCCGTACGCGAATGCGGCGAGAAGCGGAAGACCAAAGCCTTCGTAGAGGCTTGGAAAAACAAACACGAGCGCGTCGCGATAAAGAGGAACAAAGTCGGCGTCCTGTCCAACGCGCACATGACTAACAAGATGTTCAACTCCAAGGCTGCGGATCAGCGAGCATTCATCCGCCTGGAACGGGCTTCCGCCCGCCGCAATGAGAGGAATATTTTTGCGAACCAGGAATGGCGCGATTGATTTCAGAAAGAATGCGAAGTTCTTATAGATGGCGCGCTGACCCACGTAGAGTATATGTTTTCCTGATCCTGCAGCGGCGCGGTGTACGGAGGGTCCGGCCAGATGACAGACGTGCACGCGTTCCCCCTTGATACCATACATGCTGCAGAGATCATCGCGGGTTCGCGAGGAAATTGCGACAACAGCGTCGGCCCGCGCCGCCAGGAGCTTCTTGCGCGCTACAAAGGCTTCGTGATTCGGAAAGAAGGCCGGAAAAATTTCGTGTGTCATGTCAAAGACGGTGATCACAAGCGGACTTTTGAGTTCATCCAGGAAATAGTCGTCATAGTAGGTGGGGTGAAACACATCGGGAGGGATGGACTGGAGCAATTCCGTCACCTGCCTGCGGTTTGTCTGCTCATGGTCGGGCAGAAGGTGCACGCGGCGAAGAAGCGCGTCGATCCTGCCTGCTCCCCGAAAAGAATAGCGGTCGCTCACTCGAAAGAACCCGCGCGATCCACAAAGTTCTTTCGCATAGCTGTTGTTTGTTCGCGGGGCGCTCAGATCCGCCGAAAAGCCCTTGAGGGCGCGCACGCGCCGAATCACATGATAAAAGTACTCAGATACACCGCCGTGCTTCTGGATCCAGAATGCTTGATGATCGTAAAGAATTCGCGGCATCACAGCCCCGCGGCCCGAAGAGTCACCGTCTGCCCCGTGGCAACATTGACGAGGGGCAGATCCTGAATCAGCTCTCTGGCAGCGCGAAGATCAAGAAATCCGAGGGAGCCGTCTGGATTGCGCGCTTCGCGGAATCTCGGAGTCACAAAAACATCAGCAGGGGCTGCGGGCTTCCAGGATCCAATCAGATCGCGGCGGACGAAAAACGCATTGTTCCCTGCAGAATTCGACGCTACCAGCGCGTAGCCTTTTTGTTCGCCGAGCGCATGGAGCGCCGTGAGCGAAGCGCCGTAGTAGATGTGCGAAAAATGGGCGGTCGTTCGGTCGAACGACGGATCATACGGAATCGTAAGGGGCAGATCACATCCAAGAACGGCGTTGTATTCAGCGACCACAATGGCAGGCCGCACACAGTCGATCGCCTTCCATACCCAGTAGTCGTTTCCGTCAATGTCAACGCTGAGGATTCCGAGTTCTCCGCGGAAACCAGCCTCCGAGATCAGCTGGTTGATGTTGTCGCGCGTGATGAACGCCGTGACTGCGGTCAGGCTTTGCTGCCAGTACATCTTGCTCTTTCGCACGGTGTCCAGCTGCGCGGCTGCGGCATCGAGGATCAAACCGCGCCAGTTGTTGTTCACGAGCAGAAAGCGTGTATTCGACTCCCGGTAATCCTCGACTCCGAATTCCACGAACGAAGGGTCAATTCCGGGGATGCGCCGTATCAGATGCTGGATGATTCCATCTTCGCCCCACTGCGAATACACGCGGAACTCTGCGTCGCGAAAGTCTGCGGCATCCCTTGACTGGCGCGTCTCAATGCGGCCGATCGCCTGGCGCATACGATCGAGCTCTTCGTGCATGAGGGGAACCAGGCGAAGAAGCTCCCTGATTGAACGAATCAGACGGAGAGGAAAAAGAAAGAAAGCCTTCCATCGAGTCATCATACACCGCCTGAACGCGATCTCGCGAGAGTTTCGTAACCTTGAACGAGAAGTTCTTGAATGTGTTCTTTGCTCAGTCGGTCACGCACGATCGCGCGGTTCCGCTCGGCTGCCGCGCCAATGAGCGCCCTGTTTTCGAACACCGCAGCCAGCTTTTGTTCGATGCTCGCGCAGTCGACCGGGTCTACAAGCATGCCGTTGACGCCGTCCTGAATCCATTCGCGAATCGATTCATGGCCTGAAAACACAGGGAATGCGCCCGTCGACATCGCTTCGAGAAGCGCGTTGGGCGTTCCGTCCGTCAGGCTCGGAGCAAGCAGGATGTCTGCCTTCCGCACCATTGCGAGATACTCATCGCGCGGAAGAGAGCTGTAAAATTTCGCAGCTGCTTCGCTTTCGGGGTCGCGCAGCCGCCACCAGATGCGAACATCTTCCTGCGCGCCGATAATCTGCGCCTGAAATTCAAATCCCCGGCGGCGAAGCCGCGAAAGCGCCTCGAGCATTGGATGCGGCTTGTGATAAACACCGTCATACGCCTTTGGAACAAGGATGGTCAGAGGACCATTGGCCGCCTGACGTTCCTGTTCTTCCGGCTCCACATGACCGACCCCTGGCACCGCGTCCTGAATCAAGAGCTTTGAGGAAGGCAGACCGAGCTCCACGGCGATGCGAAGGTCCCGGCGGCAGTCCGCGAGAAACCATCCCAGGGTCTCAAACGCTTCACGCAAATGGGCGAGACAGTCCGCCTTGTAGCGGTCCCAGTATACGTCAGCGCTCCACGATGTTAAAGCCCACGGAGGCCGACGCTTCGGCGAAATACCGCGAAGCGATCTCAGATAGATGTGCGACTCAGGATTGATTCCCAGACAGTGCACAACGTCCGGCCTGTAGAACCGGATCACAAAGCGCAGCAGCGCTGCTGAGATCCATGTGCGCTTCTGAACAAAGAAGCGTACAAATCGGTGGGAAGGCAGACCAATCCAGCGGTGCCAGCCGTTCTCGGGATGCTCGGACCGGTACGGCGAAATGGTGGGAAAGTTCCACTTCTGCGCCGGGAAAGGCCCCTGCCGCCCCGAATCAAACACGAGAATCTCAAATCTCCCGGTATCAGCGACCGTCGCAATGAAGCTCTGGGCCGTCGACACGTCCGCGGGACATACGAACAGGATGCGAAGTTTCTTTTTCTCCGGCGACATCACTGCTTCTGCCCGGAGGAGGGAGAATCCTTCTTCGCTGCGCCGCGCGCCGCCCGCCGGGCTTCGAATGCAAACCGGAGCGCACGCGCATGCACAGACACACCTGAAACGAATACCTGCTTGAGCACCATGCGAGCAAAAGCAAGGCGCGCGCCCTGTTCAGCCATCGCGTGTCCGTAGATCCGATAGGCGGCAATGAGAGCCGCGGGCAGATGCGGAGCAAAACGATCCGGCATATCGCGCACTGCGCGGTTCAGGACTTCGAGAGTCGTCCGAAAGCGCTGACTGAGCGCGGCGCCGGAAAATGTGGGCCGGCTGTGAATTCGGTAGTGCGCGAGAACGGCGGGAACATACGCCGCAGGCGACAGGGCTGCGAGCCTGAGCCACAATTCCCAGTCTTCAAAAAAGCGCACAGACCAGTCTTCCGGAAATCGTCCGGCGCGAATCAATAGATCCTTTTGGATCAGAGGAGTCGGCGAGCCGATCATGTTGCCCTGGAGCATTGCGCCTGCGATGTCTCCCTCGAAGAGGCGGCAGGTTTCTCCGAAGCGCGAAAGTGTGCGCCGCGTTACGCTGTCAAACGTATCAAAGTCATGATAACAGAAGCCGCATTCCGGATGCAGGCGAAGCATTTCGAGCTGTGCGGTGAGCTTGTTCTTTTCCCAGAGATCATCGGAATCGAGGAATGCAACGAGAGATCCCCGCGCCATCGCAATGCCGGTATTCCGTGTAACGGCAGGGAGCCCGGTGTGCTCGTTGATGTGAAAGCGCAGCCTGCTGTCACGGATCGACTCGAGCACATCGCGCGTATCATCCGTGGACGCATCATCCACCACAATGAGCTCGATATCAGCAAAATCCTGAGCCAGCACGCTCTCGATGGACTCGCGGATGTAGCCGCCGTGATTGAACGACGGCATCACGACGGAAACGCGCGGTTCAGCCAAGCGGCCTCTCCAGAGTTGCTTTCATTTCAAGAAGAGCGGCCGACAGGCCAGTGGGATTTCTGCCCGTCAGCTTTTTAAGAAGAGAATTGTCGAACGAAGTATTCGGAGGACGTTTCGCCAGAGCCGGGAAACGGTCCGAGGAGCAGCGCTGCACGAGCGATTCTGAAAAACCGAACGCGCGCGCAACCAGAAGGCCGAGCTCGAAACGGTTCACAACTTCGTCGCCGGAAACATGCACGACCCCTCTGTATTCGTGGCTCAGGAATATTTCTACGTAAGACGTAAGATCTTCCAGATACAGCAGATTCCCGTATACGTCGTCCACAAGTTCCACAGGGTTCCCGGATGCCAGCCGGTCGATGATGAAGGAAACAGGATTGTGTCTTTGAAAGGGCTGCCGGATGCCGAACATTGTGATCGGCCGCAGAATCAGATGATTCGGATACTCGGAAGCAACCATCCGGTCCGCCTCAAGCTTTGATCGACCGTATTCGTTTACGGGAAGAGTTGGCGACGTTTCCGAATACGGAGGATGAAGTCCGTCGAACACGGCGTTCGTTGAAAAATGAATCAGCCGCGCGCCGGATCCGCAATCCTTGAGCACACCGATCAAATCGCGCACTCCGTCGACGTTTACACGCCGCGCAAGCGCCGGATCTTTTTCGCATGCGTCTACGTCGCCGACTGCAACTGTGTTCACGACTGCATCGGGCCTGAACTCCGTAATATGAAGACGCAGAGTTTCCGCAGAAAGGGACTCGCCGGCCACCAGAGGCAGCGACGTTTCTGGAGGCTTTCTGCACAGCCCCCGCACTGAGTGCCTGCCTGCGAGCCGCGAAACAATGGAAAAGCCGGAACAGCCGGCCGCTCCGAGTACAAGAATTCTTGCCATGCTAGAGACGGAAATCGCGCTTTCTTGTGTCGAGCAGATCGATCAGATACTGACCGTAGTCGCTCTTGCCCAGGCGTGCCGCCAGCGCGCGCAGCTGGCCTGCATCAATTAGCTTCAGCTTATATGCAATTTCCTCAACGCATGCAAGCTTCAATCCCTGCCGTTCTTCAATCACCTGAACAAATTTTGAAGCTTCCATCAGGCTCTTGTGCGTTCCTGTATCGAGCCATGCGAAACCTCGGCCGAGAAGTTCGAGACGCAGTTCGCCGCGTTCCAGATAAAGGCGATTCAGGTCCGTAATTTCGAGCTCACCCCGCGCCGAAGGCTTGAGGCTGCGCGCCATTTCGACGGCGCGATTGTCGTAGAAGTACAAACCGGTAACTGCATAGTTGGATTTGGGATCGGCAGGCTTCTCTTCGATGCCAAGAACTTTGAGATTCGCGTCAAATTCGACCACACCGTAACGCTCCGGATCATTCACATAGTATCCGTAGATCACAGCGCCCTGCTGAATCTGGCTCGATCGCTTCAGCATGTCCACAAATCCGTGGCCGTAGAAGATGTTGTCGCCAAGGATCAGACATACGCTGTCCTTTCCGATGAAGTCGGCCCCCAGAAGAAACGCTTCGCTGATCCCGCGCGGCTGGTCCTGCACGGCATACGAAAGCGAAAGCCCCAGGCTCGATCCGTCGCCGAGAAGTTCCTTGAACTGACTCTGATGTTCGCCCGTCGTGATGATCAACACTTCGCGAATCCCCGCGAGCATGAGCGTCGAGAGGGGATAATAGATCATGGGCTTGTCGTAAACAGGAAGCAGCTGCTTCGACGTGGCCGTCGTCAGAGGAAGCAGACGCGTGCCGCTGCCTCCGGCCATGATGATACCTTTCACTTTGCACCTCCGTACTTTCGCACGTACCAGGAGATCGTTTCGCGCAGCGCCTCGTCAAAATGGGCGCGCGAGCCTTCCCATCCCAGTTCGCGCTGAATCAATTCGCAGTTCACAGAGTATCGGAGATCGAGCCCGGGGCGGTCTTTCACAAACTGAATTTGATCGAGATAAGACTTCGGACCGGGATGAATTTCATCGAGCAGACCAAGAATCTTCCGCGCGAGGTGCAGATTCTGCCACTCGTTCTCTCCCCCGACGTTGTAGGTTTCGCCGGCGCTCCCCTTGTGGAACACGAGATCGAGGGCCGCGCAATGATCTTTTACGAAGAGCCAGTCGCGCACGTTTTCCCCTTTCCCGTAGATCGGAATCGGTTTTCCCTGAAGGGCGCTGCGAACGATGGTCGGTATCAATTTCTCGTCATGCTGGTGCGGGCCGAAGTTGTTGGAGCAATTGGTAACGACCACATTCATTCCGTACGTAGTATGATACGCGCGCACGAGGTGATCGCTCGCCGCTTTCGATGCGCTGTACGGAGAATTCGGAGAATACGCAGTGTCTTCGCGAAACGAGCTTCCGGGAGCTGCGGAACCGTAGACTTCATCCGTGCTAACGTGATGAAAGCGATTCGCGGCCAGGCTGCCCGCCGCTCCCCAGCCCTTGCGCGCAAGCTCGAGCAGATTCATGGTGCCGACGACGTTCGAGTAGATGAAAACTTCCGGCCCGGAGATGGAGTTGTCCACATGCGTTTCAGCGGCGAGATGAATGATCCCGTCAGGCCTGTGAGTTTCAAACACGGACGCAAGCGCGGCTTTGTCTGCCAGATCCACGCGCGCGAACTCGTAGCGGCCGGAACCTCGCACGGGATCCAGGTACGATTCGTTCGAGGCGTAGGTGAGCTTATCGACGTTTACGAAACGATATTCCGGATAACGTTCAAAAAGCCGCAGAATCAGGTGCGAGCCAATGAAGCCCGCGCCTCCCGTGATGAGCAGAGTCCGGTTCATGCGCTGAAATCGTAGTCCTCAAAAGAAACATCCCAGTCGTCCGGTTCTTCTTTACTCCAGGCCGGGGAAGGCATGTTCAGTATGTAGGCGTCTTCTTTTCCGATGTTCACAAGAGCAGATGGAATCCCGGCCGGAACCTGGATGGTTGCGTAATCGTGATTCTCGCCGCTGAAGTGTTCCACATATTTTCCATCCACGCGGATCACGATCTTGATGTTCCCTTTGATGCAGGTGAACAGTCCGGCGC
>CAZUJO010000044.1:0-14969 GCA_964619995.1 uncultured Leptospiraceae bacterium | reverse complement strand
CTCGCAAGCACGCTCAAGGCAATAAAGCGTCATCGGCCTGCACTCCGCAAGTCCGTATGATCAACGCGCCGGAAACTTCGGATAACTAACGCTACCTCGCTCCGCGCCTCCGCTGCACTTCGTTTCGCTTCGGTGCTCGGCCTCTCGCACTCTCGCGAACCATGTCGCTTCGCTCCATTTGTTCGCTCGCGCGAAAACGCGCGAATATTGGTATTTTTTAAGCGCGCGTTTCGCGCCGTGCTTCGGGCACATTTTGCGCTGGCGCGCAAAACGTCGGGTAGCTAAACGTTACACGAACTTACTGAAGACACGTGCGCCAGGAGCGGGAATCTTCGTACCATGCGAAAACCTGGAGCACGCCGGTCAGTATGTCGAGCGCAATGGCAAACGGATACAGCGGAAGAAGGTAGTACCGGTTTGCTGCCGGCTGCGACGTGACGTATGGAACGTAGATGACTGCTGTCTGTGATCCGGGCTCCAGAATATTTTCAAACAGTTTCAGGTGAAGGGCGCCGTCGGCGCGCCGGTAGTAGATGGCCACAGCGCCGGAGAGCTCGCGCATGGCCACGGGCAGAAAGGATTCGGTGCCGGCGGCCGCGGCCGACGGAATGAAAGGCCGTTCGTCAAGTCCGCTGAAGATGCCGTACTGGCCGGGACCGGCGCGGCGCAGGGTTATGGACTTCCCATTCTCGAGGGTGACGCGAAGCTTTTCGCCGTTAGACGAAATTTCGAGCCGGGCCACGCGCTCGCTTACTTCCGCGGTCACCGGCCTGATTTCCACGGCAGGAAGGGCCGCTGCCTGCGCAGGAAACAGGATGAGCTTGCTGTCTGCTGTGACACCCGGCCGGCCCGAGGACTTGCAACCTTCATTGCGTTCCGCTTTCCAGACGCGCTCCGCAGACAGGACACTCAGATTGGCCAGAGGCATTGCATAGGAGCGGTCATAGTCGCCCGTTACGCGGAATTCATAGAGTCCTTCGCCGGTCTGTACGCAAAATGAGAACGAATCTCCAGCCCGTTCGAGGCCGCGAACGTCGTCTGCGTAGTTGAGATCGTATCCGGTCGGAAACGCGGCCTCGTGCAGGGCCTCGGTAATACAAGCGGTTTGCGCTCCCGCAAGACTTACAATCAGGCAGAGTACGCGATAGGGCAGGCGGCTGGTCATGGCGAAACGTGGGATTCTCCGCTTCAGGCGTCAATCAGAAGGCTTTGCTTGCCCGTGCGCGCGGCCGGGCATATTTGGGTCACATGCGAGTTGGATTTCTGTGTTTCTTTGTGATCGTTGCCTGCGCCGGCAATCCCACGGTTGATTCGCGACGTCCGGCCGGCCTGCCGCCGGGCAAATTCGACTTTCAGGTGCAGTATCTCTATTCAGGCGAGACCTTTTACGAAAGCCTCACCGTGCGCGACAACGTGATGATTCGACGATTCTTCAATGATGAAGGCAGCAGCTGTGCGAAGGCGCAGAGAAGTCCATGCTGGAGCGAAGAGACCCTCACGACCGTCAGCGCGAAGCTCGATGATGCCGAGGTTGCCGCCATGAAGAAGCTGGTCGAAGACACTTCTTTCATGGTCTCCGATCCTGATCCGCACGGGCTGACGGGCAAGCAGCGCTTCTACGCGTACATCATCACCGTGAACTGGAAGAATACAGAACACTCGGTCAAAATGGGAGAATTTCCAGGCTCCACCGACGCGCCGCCTGCATCGCGCAGCATCTACTTGAAGCTCCTCGATCTTGCCAAGAAAAAAGGGCTCGGCACCTGACTTGATGCGCGTCAAGTTCGGACGCGCTCACGTAATCTTCTAACTGATTGCTTCATACCGTTAGGCGGACATTGTGACGCATGCGTCACGACCGCCGCCGGATTCTCTTCATATCTCTTGTAGCCGTTCTCACGGCCGACGCCATGTGCTTCATTGCGCGCGGCCTGGTTTCCCTGATCGATGTTTTCGTGAATCTCTTCTTTTACGGCCGTCTTTCCTTTGCTCACGCAGCGCCGTGGGGTCATTCCCTGGGAGTTCTGGTCATGCTTCTCCCCGCAGCAGGCGGTATCATCGTCGGGCTCATGGCCTATTTCGGATCTCGCGCAATTCGAGGACACGGAATTCCCGAAGCGATGGAACAGGTGCTGACGAACGAGAGCCGCATCAAGCCTTCGATCACGATTCTGAAACCATTGTCGGCCGCGATTTCGATCGGAAGCGGCGGGCCGTTTGGCGCAGAAGGGCCGATCATTGCAACGGGAAGCGCTCTTGGTTCTATGATCGGGCAGTTCCTTCGCATAACAACGGTTGAGCGAAAGATCCTCCTTGCGTCCGGCGCAACTGCCGGCATGTCCGCGATTTTTGGAAGTCCGCTTGCTGCGATCTGTCTCGCCTTTGAGCTCCTTCTGTTTGAATTTTCGCCGAGGTCTCTGATTCCTGTGACGCTGGCCTGCATCACGGGCGCTGCAGGGCATCGATTGTTCTTTGAGTCAGGTCCAATGTTTCCTGTGCCTCCCGCTCCTGCCGCCGCGAACTTGGACCTGTTCGTCTACAGTTTGCTCGGCGGTTTGACCGGACTGGCATCGGTTGGAGTCACGCGCGCAGTCTATGGAATTGAGGATCTGTTTGAAAGGCTGCCGATTCACTGGATGTGGTGGCCTGCGCTCGGCGGTTTGTTTGTCGGGTTCGTCGGAGTTTTTGCGCCCCGGACGATGGGTGTTGGATATGAGAACATAACCGCTGCGCTTTCCGGAAAGGCTGCGGTGAATCTTCTCATCACTCTTTGCTTTCTGAAGTTTCTTTCCTGGTCCATTTCGCTCGGCAGCGGAACTTCTGGCGGGACCCTTGCTCCTCTCTTGACGATCGGCGGAGCTGGCGGCGCGCTTGCGGGTCTGGGCATGGACGCTCTCTTGCCCGGATGTGTAATCTCCGTTTCCATGTGTGCGCTGTTTGGAATGGCTGGGATGTTGGCGGGCCCACCCCGCGCGCTGCGGACATCGATCGTATTTGCGCTCGAAACGACCGGGGAAATCCAGGGTTTGCTGCCTCTGATCGCTGGCTGCACGGGCGCCTACCTCGTGTCGTTTTTCCTTATGGAAACGACCATCATGACGGAGAAGATTTCGCGGCGCGGCGTCCTGACTCCGGATACACTGTCCTTTGACCCAGGGTCCAGCCGGCCCGTGCTTGAGATCATGCAAACCGGACCTCACCTGATCAGCACGGAAAACTCTTTGAAAGAAATCCGGTCGTGGCTGGAACGATGGAGAACGCCCGCACCGGCTCATCTCATCGTGGTGGATTCTTCAGGCCGGCTGGAAGGCACCCTTCAAACGGTCGACCTGTACCGAGGCGGATCGCGGTCTCTAGCGAGCGTGCTGCGAAGCAATTCGCCGTTTGTCACAGAATCTGCGCGGGTTGAGGATGCGGCCGCCGCCCTGGCCGCATCTGATTTTGAGATTCTGCCCGTGCTTTCAAGCCAGGGGCGCGTGATCGGGACTATTTCGACGCAAGACATTCTTCGCGCGAATCACGCGGAGCAGAAAAGGTCTGCCTCTCTCTCGCGCCGGTTTTCTCTGCGAAGGCGCGGTGTCCGTCTTCTTGTTCACGGAAGAAAGATCCTGCCAAAACGTTAGGCGCTTTCCTCTTCCTTGATTCGCTTTACCCAGACCACGGCCACGTAGATGATGCCAGCGACAAAAGTCCCGGCAGCCGGCAGGAAGAACGCCTGCGCCTGAAACCGCTCCACGCTGAGCGTGCCGCATACAGTTCCCAGAAAAAATCCAAGGAAGATCGAACCCAGGACCGCGAGTTTCCACAGTTCGATGGTTCTGTGGCGCAGGAACTGGCCAAGGAGAACGCCGATGTCCGTCAGAATTCCGGTGACGTGAGTCGTGCGAATGATCAGTCCGTAATAGCTCGACGCCATTCCATTTTGAAGGCCGCATGCGAACGCTGCGAGGGGCGGGCCCGAGCTCTGACCGTTCTTGATGACGAACGCCACCGCAAAGAGCGCCAGTCCCTCGAGGATCAATGCGAAACCGTAACGGCGTCCCGCTGTGAATTTGGTCGCTCCGACGATGACTCCGCTTGTCGCTGCGCCGGCGAGAAACGCGCCGACAATGGAAAGGGAAAAAAGGGCAGCCGAATGATCCCCATTTACGTTGTCCGCTCCGAGACGCGTTACCGCGCCGGACATGTGCGAAATTGGTATGTGGAAGAACCAGAGAGCCGCGGCATTCACGTATCCGGCGATTCCGGAGAGACAAAGGCCGCCTATCGTAAGCAGAGGAGAGTATCGGAGCGACGGTTTTTCGGATGGTTCGATTCCCTGCTGGTATGGCACGTCAGGCTCTTGTGCGAAACAGAGTGTCGCAAATCGGATAGGTGATGTTGAAATTTGACTTCGCCATGCACGACGGATCGTGGTGTTTCCAGTGGTGACGGCGGAGCGCGCGCAGCCCGGGGATCTTGAAGAGAAGAGAAGTCTCTTTCTGGTGATACGCAAGATGAAGCCATTCGTAGTTCAGAAAGTATCCGAGCGCGGTTGCCACAAACAGATACGCCGTGTTGGGCGAAAAGAGCCAGTACATCGCCGCCCCGACCGGCAGCGCAAAGAAACCGGCAAAAAACAGGATCAAAACGGGCGGAAAAAGGATCATCTTATAATCCCGGAACGATTCGCATTCCATATCCTGATCCGTGAAATATCTGTGATGCTGAAGCGTGTGCCGCTTGAAGACGAGCGACAGGGCACGGCGCCGGTGATGCATCGGCCCTTTGTGTCCAAAATACTCTGCCGCATTCGCATAGAGAAACGTGAGAGGAACCGTGAGCCATTCGAGGGCCGTCACATGGCGCAGCTTCAGGACACAGAAGACCGCTGCTCCGAGACAGATAGAGCTTGTGAAGAGCAGATGCGCAATGCCTGAATAGAACCGGGACACTTCCGTGCGCTGGTATTCATCGCGGAATGCCGCCGTCTGCGGTGTCAGTGTGCCCAGAATCGTTCTCCTTTGAGAAAGCGTTCAACGCCGCGCTTCGTGCTTTCGCTTCGCATTACGGGGTGAAGGTTCTCCGCCTCAAGCTTCAGGGCCTCTTCGATCGGCAGATGGTATCCGTCAATCGCGCTTCGCAGGTCGCCAAAGAGAGCGTCGTGCGGCTGCTGGCAGACGGACTGAGCAATGGCCATCGCGCGATTCAGGCCCTGGCCTTTTTCTGTGATTTCCCATACGAGACCGATTTCGTGCGCGCGCTTTGCGCGGATTCTCTGTCCGGTGATGATCAGAGGAAGCGCGCCGGCAAAGCCGAGAAGGCGCGGGAGGTAAACGGTTCCGCCGTCCACAAGGGGCACTCCCCAGCGCCGGCAGGCAACGGAGAACATCGCCTGCTTTTCTGCGATTCGAATGTGGCCGTGACAGAACAGCTCAAGACCGCCTGCGTAGGTGTAACCCTGCGAAACAGTAATGACAGGTTTTTTCTGCAGTATGCGTGAGCCGCCGAGCGGGCCCGTTCCACGTTCAACGGTGCGGCGGACCTCTTCCTCCGATGCGTTCAGGTTTGCGAGTTCATCAAGCGCAGCGAGGTCGGCTCCGGAACAGAATGATTTATCACCTTCGCCATGTAACACGCACACAGTCAGGCCGGGATCATCCCTGAATTTCTGCCACGCTTCCAGAAACAACCGCGCCATCTCTCCGTTTACACAGTTGTGCACTTCCGGGCGGTTCATTGTGATTTGAAAAATCCGGCCGCCCGGAACGTCGAGGATGCGGGTGAGAAGCGGGGTCATGCCATGTAGGATCCGGAGATGTAGTTTTCGAGGTGTTTGATCATGATGTGCTGTTCGTCGATCACGAGCTTCACAAGATCACCGATCGAAATCAGTCCGACGACGCGGTCGCCTTCCATAACGGGGAGGTGGCGGATTCGCTTTTCTGTCATGATGGCGAGGGATTCCATTACGGAGTCTTCCGGATGTACGATGATGAGTTCGCGGCTCATGATTTCGCGCACGTGTGTCTCGCGCGAGTTTCGTCCGCGCAGCACGACCTTGCGCGCATAGTCGCGTTCAGAGAGGAGGCCTTCGAGGCGGTCTCCGGACATGACGAGCACCGCGCCTGTGTTTCTGTCCGCCATGAGCGTGAGCGCATCGAATACCGACGTTCCTGGTTCAACAGATACGATGGCTTTCCCTTTGTTCTTCAGCACCTCGGCGACTTTCGTGTGATCCAGCATGCAACCCCTCCTGCCTCTTTTTTCAGCATGCATAACCGGTTTGTACCGGGAAGCAATCAAAAACGGAGGGGTCGGGGGGAATCAGGCTGCCGAGGAAACGGAGAGGGCTTCCGCCTCCGTGCTGAAAACTCTGAAGAAACTCTGCATCTTTGTCAGCTCCAGCACGCTTCGAATCTGGTCGGAAAGGCTCACCAGATACAATTCTCCGCCGCTTTTCTGCAGTTTCATCTGCTGGTTGATCAAAGCGCCCAGGCCGCTTGAATCGATGTAATTCAGGGCCCCGAGTATGAGAATGAACTTCTTCGTGCCTGAAGCCGTATGTTCGTCCATGAGTTTCTTGAATTCGAAGGAGTTGTAAACATCCATCTCTCCGCGAACGGAAATTATGCAGAATCCCCGTTCGTTCTTCACTGCGAAATCGACCCGGTCCATATCATCCTCCTGCCGCCATGCCCTCTACGTTCTTTAGAGATTGGCGGAGCTGTTCGTTTCCAGGTGTGCTCTTCAGCGCCTGCTGCAGTGTCTTCACCGCTTTCGGCTTTGCGCCTTCCTTGAGATAGCAGCGCGCAAGCATCAGGCTCGCCCGGACAAACGTATGATCGAGAGA
This sequence comes from uncultured Leptospiraceae bacterium, assembly GCA_964619995.1. GTDB lineage: Bacteria > Spirochaetota > Leptospiria > Leptospirales > Leptonemataceae > JAEUSB01. The sequence continues at coordinate 8,137 of CAZUJO010000044.1, read as the reverse complement.
AAGAGCCTTCTTGAGTTCGCGTTTGGCTTCCCGCAGGTCGCCGTTTCGATAGTAAAGATTTCCAAGCATGTGATAGTATTCCGGCTTGTGGGCGCCGCTTGAAACCACATACTCGTTCAGGAATCGCGCGGCCTCGGCATGCCGGTTCTGATCATAGTAGAGCTTGGAGAGGAGGAGCAGGTTATCGTGAAGAGAAGAGTCGAGCCGGTACGCTTCGAGCGCCGCCTGCTCCGCCTTTGAATAATTCTTTTCCCGTTGAAACTTGCGCGCCTCGTGATATACGTTTTGCGCGCTTTCGAGGTGGCTGCTGCAATTCAGCACAAGCAGGGTCAGGTCGTCCTCGCGGGGCGCGCCTTCCACAAACTGGTTGAATCGATCCATAAAACCGGAGGCGATTTCTGGCGCTTCCGCCGAAGGCGAAGAGATCACTTCCGTCAGCCATCCGAGCACGCGTTCATAGCCGACGTCTTCGTGCGCCGAGTTCCGCTGCTCGTGAAACCCGTCGGTGAGCATCACAAGCGTATCGCCCGGCATAAGCTTGCTGAACTTCTCTTCGTAATCGGTCCGGCGCACGGGCGCAATCCCGAGCGGAATGCCTTTTGTATCATGAAAGACGAAGTCCTTCTCCGCTCTGCGGTAATGCATGAGGCGGACGTGTCCTGCGTTCACGTAGGAGTATGTGTGGTCAGCGTAAATTCGCACGAGCTGCGCCGTGAAATAAGTTCCGTCCGGAAGTCTATGGCGGATGCTTTCGTTGAGGTCTTCCATCATTTCGGTCAGGCCGAATCCCTGCTCCACGCAGCGTCGGAACTGAAAATGGAGCGCCATGGTCACGAGCGCTGCCGGCACGCCGTGGCCGGAGACGTCCGCAATGATGCACGTGATGGTGTTTCCTGATCGCATAACGTCGTAGTAATCGCCGCTGACCTCCACCATTGGCTCGAAGTAGTGGCCGAAACGAATGCTGTTCCATGGAGGAATTTCCGCCGGGATGATCTGGCTCTGAACGTTTCGTCCCATCTTGAGATCGCTCTCAATCCGCGAGCGGGCTTCGACCAGCCCTTCAATGAGCTTCACTTCATTGAGCGCAAGCGCGAGCTGAGACGCCATGGCTTCGAGAATTTCGAGATCATCTTTGCGGTAGAAATAGGGAATGTCTTTCTCAATGGCAATCGTGCCAAGCGCCTCGTCGCGCAGGAGAATCGGAACGACAATAGCGCAGCGCGTTGTCTCGTGTTCGTCGAGATAGTCCGGAAAGTTTTCCAGGTTGTCCAGGTTGCGCGATTTCTTCTCGCTGAAAACGGCGCCCGAGTAGCCTTCTCCGGGCCTCAGCGCTCGGCGCGGCGGTTCGGTTTGTTTCAGAAAGCGCACCGGAACAAGGTATCCGTTCTGCCACAGGCGCACCGTTACGTTGTCGACTTCGAAGATCTCGCGCGAGAGAGCCATCACCCGGTCGAACAGGTCTTTCTGGTTGTCAATGTATGCGAATTCTTTAGAAATATATAGCAATATATCGATCTTGTTCTTCGACGTTAAGCCGCCCACGACCATGCGGGCCCCGCGGTAGTTCACCACTCTGCGCTTGCCGTACTTCAGAGCAATCATGCCTGGTATGGAGCAATATCCATACCAGGGCTGGCGCGCTTCTTGCTAAACGGAGTGCATGAAAGCGAAGAATCGTTTCCTGGGCTTTGCGGGCATCTTTACGGGGTTTCTCGCGGTTTTTCTGAGTGTTTCCGTGCTGCGGGCGGATCCGTCGGGCGCGCAAACCGGAACCAGCGCCGACGTGATGAATGCTCAGGGAGAGACCTTCCTGCCGCAAAAACCGGCAAATGGCGCGGATCCTGCCGCCGTCCAGGCTTACGAGGAGTTTCAGAAGAAAGCGGCGCAGGAGCCGCTTGCGATGAAGCTGTCTGACTCGGTCGGGCAGAACCGCATCGCCATCAACCTGATGTGGACGTTGATTACAGGCTTTCTCGTCATGTTCATGCAGGCGGGCTTCGCTCTCGTAGAAACAGGATTGTGCCGCGCGAAGAACGCTTCGCACACCATGCTGATGAACTTCCTCATCTACGTCATCGGACTCACGGGTTTCTGGATCTGCGGCTTTGGTTTGATGTTTGGGGCGATGCCCGTGGGCAGTCTCGGCGGAACTCCGGGGCTTTCGCCGGAGCATGAGGTGACCATTGAGCTGTTCGGCAAGACGTTCGGGCTCTTCGCCTGGAATGGATTTTTTCTGAGCGGGTCGTCGTATGACGTTGGAATCTATACGATCTTTCTGTTTCAAATGGTCTTCATGGATACAGCTGCAACGATTCCGACAGGCGCCATGGCAGAGCGATGGAATCTGAAATCGTTCTACGTCTTCGGATTCTTTCTATCTATGTTTCTCTATCCAATTTTTGGAAACTGGGCCTGGGGCGGCGGCTGGCTGTCGACGCTCGGCACAAACTTCGGTCTCGGTCACGGTTACACGGATTTCGCAGGATCGGGTGTCGTGCACGCAATCGGCGGAATGTGCGCGCTGGCCGGCGCCATTGTGCTCGGGCCGCGGCTTGGAAAATACAATGCCGATGGAACTGTAAATCCAATTCCCGCGCATCACGTTCCGATGGCGCTCCTCGGCGCGTTCATTCTCGCTTTCGGCTGGTTCGGTTTCAATCCTGGATCAACGTTAGGCGTCTCTGGTGGCGGGTTGAACCGAGTCGGGATTGTCGCAGTCGTCACGATGCTTGCCGGCGCCGGCGGAGCGCTTTCTGCAACTGCCGTGATCATCTGGAAAACGGGCCGTCCGGATCCAACGATGGTGGCCAATGGAATGCTCGCAGGACTTGTAGCGATTACGGCGCCGTCGGGTTTCGTCGGAGCTCCCGCTGGATTTCTCATTGGAGCGATTGCGGGCGTTTTGATTGTCTTCTCGGTCGACGTATTTGATCATCTGAAGATAGACGACCCGGTCGGCGCGATTTCTGTCCACGGCGTGGGAGGTCTGTTCGGCGTCCTCTGTGTCGGCATCTTCGCAGACGGCACCGCTAACTACGGCGGCAGCTGGAACGGAGTGGCGGGCACAGTCAAAGGCGCGCTCTATGGTGACTGGGGCCAGCTCGGAGCGCAGGCGATCGGAGCTCTCACTGTGATTGTGTGGTCTTTCGGCGTCTCTTTCGTGTTTTTCAAGATTCTGGACAAGATCGTGGGCATGCGGGTCTCCGAGCAGGTGGAACTCGACGGCCTTGACCTGGAAGAAACGGGCATCATGGGATATCCGAGCTTCCCGACCATGGATTGATTGCGCGCACAGCGCGAAATTGCATCACGGTTTTATGCGTCAGAATATTTCATCCGGCTCCCAGTGGGAGCCCATCATCGGTTACTCCCGCGCTGTAAAAGTCGGGAACATGGTTTTTGTTTCCGGAACCACTGCATCCGGTCCAAACGGCTTTGTCGGCGCTGGAGATCCAGCGGCCCAGACGAAGCAAATTCTGGAAAATATTTCCAAAGCGCTCGCGCAGGCCGGCGCTTCCATGAAAGACGTGGTGCGCACGCGCATCTATCTGACTGACATCGACAAATGGGAAGCAGTGGGCCGCGCTCACGGCGAAGTGTTTGGCTCAATCATGCCGGCAACGGCCATGGTAGAAGTGAAGCGATTGATTTCGCCAGAGATCATGGTTGAGATTGAAGCCGACGCCGTGATTGGCGGCTAACGGCTACTTTCCACCGAGCTTGCGAAACTGATCCAGCGCGTCCGGCTTACGCTCATAAGCCGGAGCAAGCTTTGAATGGCATTGATTGCAGCTCTTGATCTTCTTTTCTTTGTTCCAGGCTTTTGCGGCGTCTTTGGCGGCCTTCTGGCCGCCTTTCTGACACGCGGCCCGGTACATTTCCGTATGGAAATTCGTCGTTTTACAGGCCGTGTCCTGTCCGGAAGCAGGGTTAAGCGCCAGGAAGGTGATTCCTCCTGCAAAGATGGCAAGGAGAACAAAGTGCGTCGCAACTCTCATGCTGAAAAGCAGGCCCGTCGAATGCGGCCGTCAACACATTTCGGAATTCACGCGAAAGAGGTTTCGCTATGAAAAAATCGCGGCGCATTTTGTTTATTTCGGCCGGGACGATCGTCGCCCTCGGGATTGGAATCGGCCTCCTCAGATCGTGCAATCCATACGCAGGCCTTCGCATCTACCACAATGAGCGCCGCTGCTACGCGCTTTCGATTCCCGGCCATGCGCGACCGGACGAATCCAATGCGGCTCACATGATGTTTATGGCGCCCGACTGGACCGGCGCGGTGCAGTTCATCGACGCCGGTGTTTCGCCGGCAGCGTTTGTGAAAGTGTATCGCGCAGAGATGGAAAAGGCTTCCCCGGGAATTCAATTCAGTGAACCGATGATCAGCGCGGACGAAAAGACTGCTCGCATAACGTCACACAGCACAGTTGAGGGGAGACGAGTCCAGACCATCTCGGTTTTCTTCCCGGGCCAGAAGGGTGACGTTGTGCATATGTATGTTCTTCTGCCCGAACCCGCTTCGCAGGCCGCAGAGTCGTTCGCGAACCGCTGGGCTGACGGGTTTGTCTGGGATTCTTCCTGCAGCTATTGACTGGTTGACGCCGTGCCCTTGTTTCGCGTTTCTTGACTTATGAAGAATATCGGCTTTTTCGGCGTCATCGGCGGAGTGCTTCTGGCCCTTGGAATAGTATACTTTTTCGGACTCCGTGCACGTTATGCGGCATGGATCAGCCTTGGAGAAGTTGCGGTGCGCGCAGAGGAAGGAAGAGGCCGGGCCGACCGCGCGTCGCTTCCGCCTCTCGTTCAGCGGTACGCCGACCGGGTTCTTGCAGGCGCGAAATCGACTCCCGGTCCGCAGGACATTCATTTCGTCATGCTCAAGCAGTCCGGACAATTCTGGACGAAGCCCGATGCGGATCCTTCTGCCTTTGAAGCTGTACAGTATCAGTCGGTCCGGGCTCCTGCGTTTTCATGGACGGCGCACATTATGACGCCGCCGGTCCGGGTCATTGTGGTTGATCGTCTGGTGCGAGGCCAGGGAGAACTGCAGGCGCGAGTGCTCGGCGCTTTCACAGTTCAGGAAGTATCCGGCCGCGAAATCCTGAAAGGTCAGTTGCTGCGCTATCTCGCGGAAATTCCCTGGGCGCCTCAGTCCATTGTGTTTCAAAAGGAACTGAAATGGGAGCAGGTGGACGCGAGTCACGTAGACGTGAGCGCAAGCATTGGAGGCGAAACCGGAAAAGTCCGCTTTGAGTTCGGCGCGGACGGTCTTGTTTCGAAAATTCGCGCCGAGGATCGTCCGTATTCGCAGGACGGGCGCAGCGTTCCGATGCCCTGGGAAGGCGAGTTTACGAATTATAAAGAATATAAAGGGTTTCTGCTGCCTGCCCGCGGAAGCGTGAGCTGGATTCTGCCGTCCGGAAAGTTTACATATTTCCAGGGCGATCTCCTCGACTACGCCGTGTACTGAGCATCGACTAACGAACAGAAATCAGCCTAAATCCAGCTATCCGCGGCCAGGTCGTTTGAAAAACTGGCAGCAGACATTCGAATGCACACACAAACTATCGCGAAATTTAACGATCTCGCACTTTCGCCCGCGATCCAGCGGGCCGTTTCCGAAGAAGGATACACAACCCCCACCCCGATCCAGCAGCAAGCAATCCCGTACCTGCTCGATGGACGCGATCTGCTTGGATGCGCGCAAACCGGAACCGGCAAAACGGCCGCATTCGCGCTGCCGATTCTGCACCGCCTTGAGGCCGCGCACAGAAAACCGACGCCGCGTCACACGCGAGTTCTCGTCCTTGTGCCTACCCGCGAACTGGCCATCCAGGTGCACGACAGCTTTGTTACCTACGGCAGACATCTTCGCTTTAAGTCGGCGGTGATCTTCGGCGGAGTCGGCCAGGGAAATCAGGTCCGCAGTCTCCAGCACGGCGTCGATATTCTCGTCGCAACTCCGGGCCGTCTTCTGGATCTGATCGACCAGGGTTATCTGCGGCTCGATACGCTCGAGGTATTCGTCCTCGATGAAGCAGACCGCATGCTCGACATGGGTTTCATTCAACCGATTCGCAAAGTGATCGAGATGCTGCCTGCGAAGCGTCACAATTTGTTTTTCTCAGCAACCATGCCTCCGCCGATTCAGAAGCTCGCGGCAAGCATGCTTGTGAATCCTGCGCGCGTCGAAGTGACGCCCGTTGCATCCACAGTGGATCTGATCGATCAGACGGTTCTTTATGTGGATCACGATCGCAAGCGCGATCTCATTCGCAAACTCTTTGAAGACCGAAGCCTGAGCCGCGTCATTGTATTTACGCGCACGAAACACGGCGCAAACCGCGTGGCAGAGCTGCTCGAAAAAAGCGGCGTGGGCGCCGAAGCAATTCACGGCAACAAATCGCAGTCGGCCCGCCAGCGGGCCCTTGAGAATTTTCGCATCGGAAAGATTCGAGCGCTCGTCGCAACCGACATTGCAGCGCGCGGAATCGACGTGGACGGCGTGACGCATGTCATCAATTACGAAATTCCCAACGAGTCAGAGAGTTATGTTCATCGCATCGGACGCACGGCGAGAGCCGGCGCGGCAGGGCATGCGATCTCTCTCTGCGATGCGGATGAGCGCGGTTATATGCGCGACATTGAGCGATTGATCAAAAAGACCATTCGCGTAAACACGGATCATCCATATCACTCCGAAAAGATCGCGCAATCCACCAACTTCAGCGCGCCTCCGCAGAAGCGAAGCACAGGTGCGCGGGGACATGGCGGTTCGCAGGGCCGCAGTCATGAATCGCGGCGAGAAGGCTCCCGCGGAAACGCAGCCCGAAGCCACGGGGCGCGGAGCGGCGGCGGTTCGCGAAGCGGGCGCACAGGGGGTGGACATTCCGGCAGCGGGCATTCGGGCGGCGGACATTCTTCCCGGGACTCGGATCGACGCTCTCATTCCGGCCGTCGACGTTAGGCGGCTGAGCATACCGGGACAGAATGCGGAATTGCCTCCGCCTCCCTGAGGGCACATTACATCATGTCGCCGAGGGGGTCCGATGTGTCGCCGGCGAAAATCCATTCGGAATCTTTCGCAAGCAATGGGCGGAAATGTCCTTCGTTATAGGCAAGAAACACAGTCTTCTCAAGGGGCCCGTGAAATTCGAAAGAGACCACCCTGGCGTCGCCGTCGACGACTTCCAGAATTTCTGCGGTGAACCGCGCGCTCTGGAATTTGTCCCCGATCCGCACTTCGCCCGGCTTGCGCGAAAGCCTCGCGAACATGTTCGTTAGCCAGCCGCGGGAGTCGGTTTTTACGAGGATTTTGCTGCCCCTTCGCATGCACCAGACGCGGCCATTCATACCCGAAAGAAAGTGAACGGAGGGACCGCCTGCATAGCGCATGATATCCGGCGAGTAGAAAGTGAAAAAGGGGCCTGGTGAATTCAAGAAGACAAGCCGGTCTGCGCCGCGTCCCAGGGCTCTTGCTTCTTCAACCCGCTTTTGCGGAAGTGAGAAGCTTCCCGGGTAAGAAAAGGAATAGACGATGCTCAGAATCGCGGCACCGAAAACGAAATGAGATGCTCCATGGGCCCAGATGAGAAATGCGGGCCACCGCCCTCTGATCAAACCAACGTCGCCTGACGTTGCAAGGGCGGGTGTCTGGAACACAAACACAGAAAGGAGGATTGCCGCGAAAGCGAAGGGCAGATAGAGCTGTCTCTCAGAGGCATCGACGGCGAGCTGCGGAAGCAGGAGCGCAGCAAATGCGGTCAGCGAAAAGCGAACTACGGCCAGGCGCCTCAAGTCACGGGCCAGGAGCAAAAGCGCGCCCGTGAGGATCCAGCCCCCGATCGCGGCGAGAGCCTGCCAGGATTCGAAGAAAAGAGTCAGGCCTACAGGCACATTGGTTGTGCTGCCCAGAAGCAGGATTCCTGTGCGTTCAGCGGCCGATCCGAGGAAGAAGATCGGCTGGGTGAAGGGATTCGCGTACATAGCATTTGAGGTTCCAAATCCCGCAAGCGCGTAGAAGCAAAGGTAACCGCCGGCCATCAGCAGTACGGGAAGCCAGCGCCCGCCGCGAAGGACATCCGCGAGTCCTTTCGAGCGGTCGTAGATAACTGCGATGAGGACAGCTGCA
>CAZUJO010000043.1:6502-15063 GCA_964619995.1 uncultured Leptospiraceae bacterium | reverse complement strand
GAAGGAACCGGGCAACATGGCCGCGCGCACAAACGTAAGTCTTGCCAGCGTTCTGTGCGGCATGGCACACTCAAACAGTATGCTCGGTCTCTGCTACAGCATCGCGTCTGCGACGAGCCTGCTCACCGGACTCGAATTTCATCTAGCCATGGCGCTGCTCTTGCCGCACGTCATGGAATACAATCTGACCACGTCTGCGGGCCGCTATGTTCAAATTGCGCGAGCCCTGGATGAGGACATCAAAGACATCACGGTCATCGAAGCTGCGATCAAGGCCGTGGAAGGCGTGCGAAAGACCTATCTCGAACTGAAGATCCCTCAGCGACTCAGCGAATTCGAGATTTCGAAAGAGGACCTGCCGGAAATTGCGGAGCTTGCGTACCGCATCCCTATGGTGAAGAACTCACCGCGCGATCTGGACAAAAATGAAATTGAAACGATTTTGATTGCGGCTTACTGACGGGCGCAACGCGAGTGGAGAAAGCAAGCCGGCCTTACGGCCGGCACTTGCCTGGAATTTTACAGGAATTTCTTAAAGAATTTGAGAATGCCCTGTTTCCATGGAACGCGGTGCGTAACACCGGCTACACTGTCCGCGTCCTGAGGCTTGTTGTTCAGGTACCAGCGGTACGACTCAATCAAAGCGTCTGAATTCGAATACTTCGAGTGCCATCCAAGCGCTTTCGTGAGCTTCTCAGTCGAAACAAATGAATCTTTGTCCGCTGTTCCGTAAACCCAGCGATAGAGCGGAGAAATGTGAAGGAGTTCGAAAAATCGCAGCGCAATCTTCAGTGGTGTAGATGGTACTCCAAAGACACGCGAGCCGCTTTTCGAAAACTCGCACAGCGCTCCGACGTCTTCCCGCACAGTTTGAAATTTCTCCGCGCCGACGTTGAAGTTGTCGTTCGCCTTCTTCGCGTTACCCGTCATTCCCAGTTCGATCGCATCGCACAGGTCTCTCACATCAAGAAGCTGGTAACGATTCTTGCCGTTCCCGAACACAGGAATTTTGACGCCTGATTCTACCCAGTCGAACAGAATCTGGAAAACTCCCAGGCGTCCCGTTCCGATAAACGTTTTCGGGCGGATGATGCAAATGCACATCTTCGTTCTGTGACGATATTCTTCGCAGATCTTTTCTGCTTCGATCTTCGCTTCGCCGTAAGGACCGACTCCAACGCGCGCATCCGTCTCGAGAATCGGATGCTTCTTCGGGATCCCGTAAACAGCGGTTGAGCTGATATAAACAAATCGATCGATCTTGTTTGCAGCTGCCGCATCGAGGACGTTTCGTGTGCCGTCTATCGTTACTGAGTAGATGTCTTCTTTCTTCCAGAGGGGAAGAGCTGCTGCCGCGTGAATTACCGCGTCGTGGCCTTTCATGGCAGCCGTCAGTGCGCTCAAGTCCCGCACATCGCCCTTCACCAGGTTTACGTCTTTCGGATAGTCTGCCGGATTGTAGTCCGCGATATCGAAGAGAGTGATCTTGTGCTTATCCTTCTTAAGACGCTGAACCAGGTGGTATCCCAGGAATCCTGCGCCGCCGGTAATAAAGATTTTCATATTTTATGGACAATTTTTTTAAAGGCGTGCCTGTGTAAAGTTTTTCCTTGCCACGAACGCGACCTCAAAACCCTTGTCACCATGGCACAGGTTTTCTACGACGATTCATGCGATCCTAAATATTTGAAGGGAAAGACGATTGCAGTCCTCGGCTATGGCAGTCAGGGGCATGCGCAAGCGCAGAATATGCGCGATTCCGGTCTCAGTGTAATCATCGGCCTGAAACCTGATTCCAAGTCAGCGCCCATTGCGCGCGAAGACGGTTTTGAAGTGCTCTCTCCGTTTGACGCAGCAGCGAAGGCAGACATAATCCAGCTCCTCGCACCTGACCAGGTGCAGATGCAAATCTACGAAGAAAGCATCAAGCCGAACCTCAAGAAAGGCAAGGCGCTCGTGTTCTCGCACGGATTCAACATTCATTACGATTTGATCACGCCTCCTTCCGATGTAGACGTCTACATGGTGGCGCCCAAGGGTCCCGGCCACCTGGTTCGCCGTGTGTACCGCGAAGGCGGCGGAGTGCCCTGCCTGATCGCAGTTCACCAGGACGCAACCGGTGAAGCCCGTCAGCGCGCACTCGCGCATGCATCGGGCGTCGGCGGCGGTCGTGCAGGAATTCTCGAAACGAATTTCAAGAATGAAACTGAAACCGACCTCTTCGGCGAACAGGCCGTTCTGTGCGGCGGTTTGACATCACTCATCATGGCCGGATTCGAAACACTGACGGAAGCGGGATACGATCCTGACATGGCCTACTTCGAATGCCTGCATGAAGTTAAGCTCATTACCGACCTTATCTACGAAGGCGGCATCGCGCGGATGCGCCATTCCATTTCCGACACTGCCGAATACGGCGATCTCACACGCGGCCCCCGCGTCGTAGATGCCGGCGTAAAGGCCCGCATGAAGGAAGTTCTTGCAGAGATCCAGAAAGACAAAGGCGCGAAGTTCGCGAAAGAGTGGATCGCTGAATCGCGCAACGGTTACCCGAACTTCAACAAACTGCGGCAGCAAGGCCTGAACCATCCAATTGAGCAGGTAGGTCAGAAGCTGCGCGGCATGATGAAATTCCTGGGAAAGAAGTAACCCGCCGGGCATGAGCCTGCTCTACGATGCCCGTCTGATTGAAAATTCAGGCATCGGCACAACCATTCGCGGTCAATTGCGCGAATGGCTGTCGCGGGAACGATTCTCGCTCACAGGAGACCCCGCGCGGCTCGCCGCCTATAACCTTGCCTCAGGCGAAATCATTCCTTTCTCCGCGAAGCTGTATTCGCTTTCCGAGCAGTTTGCGTTTCCTGCGCGGGGGTTCAGCCGCCTCCATATCCCGCACTATAACGTTCCGCTTCCTTACGTGCAGCGCGCCTCGGTCACTGTGCATGACCTGATCCACCTGCAGTCAGACGAATTCCGCCATCCCGCATACCGCGCCTACGCATCGCTGATGCTGTCCCAAATCGCGCGCCGTGCCCGCTGCATCCTGACGGTTTCTGAGACCACCCGCAGTCAGTTTCTCGACCGGTTTCCGCATGCGCGCAATAAGACGTTCACCACGTTAAACGGCATTGATCATACTCTCTTCCGACCTGCATCAACCTCCGCCGTGCAAACCTTTCGCAGAACCCACGGACTGCCGCAGGATTATCTGCTCTCAATCGGAATCGGCAAGAAACACAAGAACATTGATTTCGCCCTTCGCGGGCTTGCGCATCTCTGGCGGCGCGATGCGGCACCTCCGCTCGTTCTTGCTGGCGCTGGAGGAAAGATTCCTGCGTATGCAATGCACGCGATGCAGGAGAACATTGTTCGCAAGAACGTGATTCTCCTCCCGCACATTCCCGAAAGAGATCTGCCCGCGATGTACTCTTCTGCCTTCGCGCTCGTTATGCCGTCTCTTCTCGAAGGATTCGGACTGCCAGCCGTCGAAGCGATGGCCTGCGGCTGCCCCGTCCTTGCGTCCACAGGCGGAAGTCTCCCGGAAGTTTGCGGCGCTGCGGCGCGAATGTTTGAACCGCGCGATGAAGAAGCTTTCATGCACGCCGCCGAAGCGGTCTTAGGCGATTCCAGGCTTCGCGCCCGGCTAAAGTCGCTGGGAATCGCGCGCGCTGCAGAATTTACATGGAAGCGCAATGTCGACAGTCTGTTGCGCGCTTATGAGCTCACCGGCTTTCGCGGCTGACGGCCCGGCTACAGCCATTTCCTTTTCTTGAAAAAGTAATACATGCCGCCGGCAATCGCCGACATAACGCCAATCAGGGCCGGGTATCCGTATTCCCATTCGAGCTCCGGCATGTGTTTGAAATTCATGCCGTAGATTCCCGCAAGAAAAGTCAGCGGCATGAAGATAGTTGTGATCACCGTCAGTGTCTTCATGACAACGTTGAGTCGGTTGCTCACCGTGGAGAGGTAAATGTCCATCAAACCCTGGAGCATGTCACGAAACGTTTCGAGGGTGTCTACGACCTGGATTGTATGATCGTACAGGTCGCGCAGAAAGTATTCTGTTCCGGGCTTAAACAGCCCGGATTCATGCCGCTCCATTTTGATCACGACTTCGCGCAAGGGCCAGACGCTCTTTCTCATGAGCAGCATCCGCCGCTTCATGGTTTGAATCTCACGAACAGAAGGATTGGCATCTGGATCCAGGAGACTCGTCTCCAGAAACTCCAGTCTTTCGCCCGTTTTCTCAAGAACGGCGAAGTAGTTGTCCACAACCAGGTCCATAACGCAATAAGCCAGGTAGTCTGCTCCCATGCGCCGGACGCGGCCGCGCGCGGTTCGAATGCGCTCTTTCAACGAGCGCAGAACTTCGTTATCGGATTCGGCGAAAGTGATCAAGAAATCAGCGCCCAGAATCATGCTGATCTGTTCGTACTGGATCTCGGCCTTTACTTCATCGTACGTGACGTTCTTAAAGACGATGTAGAGGTACTTCTCATAGTCTTCGAGTTTCGGCCGCTGATCCGCATTCAAGATATCTTCGAGCACGAGAGGGTGCAGCTCAAACACATGACCCATCCGGGCTACCTGTGCCACATCGCTGAGACCGCGCACGTTGATCCACGTGACCGAAGGATCATCTTTGTAGGCCTGAAAAACAGACGGGTCGGTGATGATTTCTTCGATGACGCGCGACTCGTCATACTCCATGATGCTGATTTCTGTGGTTGAAACGCGGTCGCCCGTGTAGACCAGGGTTCCCGGGGGCGCATTCTTTTTAGAGGCTACATCTTTCCGATACAGCCGCGCCATTCTATTTGCTCAAGATTGCGTCAACGCGCTCCGCGGCGCGGTCGAGGATTGCAATCGCCACTTCCTGTTCCTTGTATTCGCGAAATGCCAGGAAGCACGTTACAAACAGGTACGCCAGACCGATCAACGATTTCAGAACGAAGAAGACCATTTCAATCCCGTAGCCGGGAACAATGAACGCCCGCACAAGCTCACGGATCAGAAGAACAATCGTATGACCCGCGACAAATCCCAGCAGAGCGGCAAGCCCTCTGCCGGATGCGCGCAGTTCGCGTTGACCTGTCTCCACAGTAAAGCCAATCACCCAGAGCACAAAGAGCGGCCCGGTGTAGATCGCCCGGCGAACGTTAGCCGGAATTCTGAGAATCTGTTCGCGCATATTATTTCTTGATCTGATTTTGAACGCGATCCACGAATTCACCGAGGAAGGGAATCTCCCACCGTTCTTCAATAAAGGCTTTGTAGGCGCCCACGGCACAAAGTCCGAAGTAGCCGAGCATTGTGATTCTCCATGCAGCCTGCGTAATCGGATGAAACCATGCATCCGCGCCAAAAAGCCAGGAGGTAATCGGGAAGTTCTCAAGGATCCAGACGACAAAGTAAACGACGAGCATGCCCGCGTTCAGATGCATGGCCTGCTTTCCATGAAACTGGCAGAAATCATTCTCCTTTCGGAAGAAGACAGGATAGATCCACCCGAAAAGGGGAATATAACCGACCACCGCTGCGACGGAATCGTTGTTCTGCATGTTGCGCGAAAAGCGCGATTGAATTTCTCTAATCTTATCTGCCATGATTCCTGGAACTCGCTGATTCGGAGAGGGCGGGATTCGAACCCGCGGTACGCTTTAACACGTACAACAGTTTAGCAAACTGCCGCCTTCGGCCACTCAGCCACCTCTCCAATCCCCGGAGGGAGTGGGATTCGAACCCACGGTACATCTCTGCACAACGGTTTTCAAGACCGCCGCCATCGACCACTCGGCCATCCCTCCACTTTCCAGGCTGGTACTTTTCAGACGAGTGTCAACCAGAAAGAACTTTCAAAATACATGGCAACGAACCAGATGGGCTCAAGCGAAATGAGCCTGGCAATGGTGGCTGCTATCCTGTTTCTGGGTTCGACCGCGGTGACGGCCGCCGCCTCCGCATTCTTGTTTCTCCCTTCGCGCATCCAACAGCATCTTCATCCAATTCTCGTGAGCTTCGCGGCCGGCGCTCTTCTTGCGACGGCATTTCTCGTAATCCTGCCCGACACAATCCGCCAAATCGGACCGCATCGCTCAATGTCCTGGACCCTGGGCGGAGTCCTGTTGTTCTTTCTCCTCGAGCGTCTCGTCCTTTTTCGCCATAATCACGACGAAATTTCAGCTGCAACCCGTGCCGCAGGCACGATCGTCCTCTCGGGCGACGCAATTCACAGCTTCTTCGATGGAGTCATCATCGGAGCGGCGTTTCAATATTCTACGGAACTCGGAATTGCCACAAGCCTCGGCATCCTGATCCACGAAATTCCCCAGGAAGTCAGTGATTTCGCAGTCCTTGTTTCGAGCGGGAAGTCGCGCTCGCAGGCCCTTCTCTTAAACTATCTGGCAGCCCTTCCTGCAGTGATTGGAGGAATTCTTACGTTCTATTTTCTCGGCGCGCTGCGGCACGTGCTCCCCTTCTTTATGGCTGTGTCTGCCTCGAGTCTGATCTACGTGTCGATCGCAGACCTTGTCCCGGGCCTGCACCGATACACGGGCTGGCGCGCCGGGGCGCTTCAATTGATTTTCATACTCATTGGCGTTGGAACGATCGCGCTGGTGCGCGTTCCGTAAAGCGATTCCGCGAAATTTAGGCGAATTGCTGGCGCTGATGCGGCTTCACATCAACGTCAGCACGAAATTGTCTCAGCCTTTGTACGTGTGTCCGTAGTTGGAATAGTTCTTGGCGATGAAGGATTTCCATTTTTCCGGCACTTCATCTTCCGGGAAGATCGCCTGAACCGGGCAGGCAGGTTCGCATGCGCCGCAGTCAATACACTCCTGCGGATCAATGAACAGCTGCTTTCCTTCGAGCTTGTCCTTCGCGTAGCCTTTCTTGTCCCACTCGTCTTTGCGAGGATGAATGCAATCAACCGGGCAAACGTCTACGCATGCTGTGTCGCACACGCCCATACAGGGTTCTGTAATGATATATGGCATAAGGTACCTCTTATTTCGCCGCTTCGAGCTGTTCCAGTTTTTTTTCGAGAGCCGATACTTTCTTTTTCAGGTCCACGAGCTTCTTGAATACCGCCCCGTTCTTCAAAAAGTCCGTAAGAGGCTGAAGAGGCGGCCCGCCGGCGTATACACCCGCGGCTTCCACGTCCTGCGTAACCCCGGCGCGGTGCAGTAGAATGGCGTCACTTGCGATGTTCAGATGATCGAGAACTCCCGTCTGTCCGCTGAAAATCACGCGGTCGCCGATCTTTGTGGAACCTGCAATGCCTGTCATCGCCACGACGATGCAGTCTTCTCCCATTACGACGTTATGCGCCACGTGGCAGAGGTTGTCAAAGATGCAGCCTGGTTTGATGATCGTTTCGCCATACGCGGCGCGGTCGATGGTGTTGTTTGCGCCAATGACACAACGGTCGCCGATGCGCACCGTTCCCGTCTGTGGAATCCGGTGGTGCTTCCTTTTTGCGTCCTGTGCGAATCCGAATCCGTCCGAACCGATGATGCAGCCCGATTTGAGAATGACTTCGTCGCCGATGATGCAGCCATACCCCACCACCACGTTCGGATGAATCACGGTGTTCGCTCCAATCACCGCATCGTGCTCGATGACCGTATTGGCCATGATCACGCTGTTTTCGCCCAGCTTCACATTTTTTCCGATCACGACGCCCGGCGCGATCACACAGCTCTCCGGAACACGCACCGTCTCATGAATCACTGCATTCCGATGCAGCCGGCCCCACTCACTGTCGCGCACATCGCGATCCGCATAGGCCTGGCGAAGCTTCGCCTGAGCAAGGGAAACATTCGCGCTGACGAGAACAGAACATTCCGTCCCGGCAAACGAAGCCTGAAATTCCTTCGTCGTTACGACCGCAGAGGCCCGTCTCTTCTTCGCTTCTTCTACAAATTCCTTCCGGTCCGCAAAGACCAGGTCGCCTGGTTCGGCAGCTTCAACCGGCATGATCCTGCGCACTTCTGTGTCAGGCCCTTCAAAGCTTTCCAGAATTCCGGAAGGCTGGAATTGATTGAACAGTGTTCGCGATTGGACAGGCAGTTTCTGCATTTTGGATCTCCCTTCCGCCCAGACTCACACAGCGCCCCGACGAAGTCGATCCTTTCGTTCAGTACTGAAAGATCGCTTTCTTGTTCTGAAGAAAATCTACAAGCACCATCCTTCCCATTTGCGTCGGATGCGGATAGAAAACCCGCCCCTGCGATTGTTTCATGAACTGGCGCATGAAAGACTCTTCGCCAAAGTATCCCATCTCCCAGTCCGAGGTCAGAAGGAAGGTATTGATAACGATTTCATCTTCCGTGCAATTCCGCACTTCGCGCAGGGCGAACTCGAAATCGGCCGGTGAAGGCGGATAGTTCACGTGGAGTTTGCTGCCTTCAATGTGCGCAGTCGGCACTCCGTCCGTAATCAGGATGATCTGTTTATTTTTCGTTTCGCCGGTGCCAAGCAGCGTGCGCGACAATTGCAGCCCCCGCTGCAGATTTGTGAAGTACTTCGGAATTCTGTCTTTCCCGCGGCCGTCC
>CAZUJO010000043.1:0-6492 GCA_964619995.1 uncultured Leptospiraceae bacterium | reverse complement strand
GTCCTGGGCTGCGAGATCGTATCGCAGCCGGATATGAGGATCGTACATGGTTACTGGATACGGCTGAAGCGACGGAACCTGTGACGGCGGGATCACGCTTGCGAGCGTGCCGAATCCCACAATGGTCAGCCGGTCATCTTTGTAGTCCTGACGGATCAGGGAATCCAGCGCGAGCACAACACGCTTTGCGTTGTAGAAGCGATCCGACCGCATCATACTCCCGGACATATCGAGGAGAACTACGGTGGAACTCCGAGCCGATCCGCGGGCTTCGAATACTTCCATTTCTGATGAATCCGGTCGTTTTGAATGCCGCCTGACGTATGCGTTTATGATACTCGACGAAAGATCGAGATTCGAAACCGGATCGC
Source organism: uncultured Leptospiraceae bacterium (assembly GCA_964619995.1). Classification (GTDB taxonomy): domain Bacteria; phylum Spirochaetota; class Leptospiria; order Leptospirales; family Leptonemataceae; genus JAEUSB01. The sequence continues at coordinate 6,121 of CAZUJO010000043.1, read as the reverse complement.
CGAATTCAAACGCCCGCGTCTGCGACGATACATTCTCGCTTTCGCCTGTTTCGTCAGAGGTATGCATGCCGCCTGACGTATCTGCCTTCAGTGTCTTAAATATTTCCTCAAGCGCGCGACGGCCGATTCGCCGCACAGATTCAGGGGACAATTTCATTTCGCCCGTCTCCGGATCCGAAACGACCTGGCCCTGCTTCTCCAGAAGCTCTCGGAGCTTTTCGAAAATCTGCTCCCTCTTTTCCAGGAACTCCTGAAACTGTTCCGGACCCAGGTACTGAGCGAGTTTCTCCAGATTGAAATTGAAAAGATCGCCGCTCTCCGCTGCATCTTTCAACGCCTGCATGAGTTTTTCAAGATCGTCGAGGTGTTTGAGTATTTCCAGAGCCTCTTCGCGCGTAAGGGGAGCCTTTCCGGTAAATTTGTGTTTCCGTTCACCCGCTTCGATGTCGCTCAGGTCTTCGAAGTCGGAGATCAATGCGTTCAGATCCTGCATGGAGAGCGGCGCTTTTGAATCCTGCATGGCCTGGCGCTTCAGCCTGTAGAGATCATCCACAGACATCCGGTCGATGGCTTCGCGGAGCCGCTGCTTCCAGTCCTTTCGCGCGCTGTCGAGAAGGCTCTCTCTGTCATCGCGAAGACTGCCTTCTGTTTCCTTTCGCGCCGGTTTGATATCAAACTGCGAAAGGATGTCCTTCATTTTCTCTTCGAGCTGCGTCTGCAGATTCTTGACCAGGTCGTCCATGCCCCCTTCGCGCAGGAACATGTTCACGGGCAATCCGCGATCGATCAGCATTCGAAGGGCTTCCTCAAGCTGCATGTCATATCGCATAACCATCTCGGAAAGGACACCCATCAGACGGTCCAGGTCCCAGGGGCGGTCGCGGTCAGGTTCGTAGGGCCCGTATCTATACGTGATCATACAAATTTGCTTCCATTTGCAGTCGGTATTCTGTCACATGCCATCAGTCGTCTGCAAGACAATTCCAGGATATCACTCGGCCGGCAGAATGGAACTTACTTTTCTGACCTACAACATCCATCGAGCCATAGGATTCGACCGCAAATACAAGCTCGACCGGGTCATTGACGTCTGTCGGGACGTGGATGCGGATATCATTGCCCTGCAGGAAGTCGATCAGTTTGCGCCTCGCAGCGGAAGCGACGACCTGGCCCAGATCATTTCCCAGAGTCTCGGGATGCACTACGAGCTTGGACTGAACGTCAAGCTCCAGAAGGGGCACTATGGAAACGCAACGTTTTCCCGGTTCCCAATCTCCCGCTCGGAGAACTTCAATATCACCTGGAGCATCAAGAAGAAGCGTGGATGCCTGATTACTGAGATCTCCCTGCCGCACGCGACGATCGGAATCTTCAACTTCCACATGGGCCTTGCGCGTATGGAGCAGGTTCGCCAGAAAAAGAAGATCGTTCAATCAGAGCAGCTCGACCGGCTCTCTCATCTGCCCCTTGTGCTTCTCGGAGATACGAACGACCGCACTTCGCGTCTTTCCCAGTCGTTTCTGGAATCGGGATTCCATGACACATGCCCCGGGCGCGGTCACAATACCTTTCCTGCCTACGCTCCCATCCTGCGCCTCGACCGAATCTTTGTTACGAAACAATGGGAAGTAGTCGAACACCGTGTGGTGCGAAACAAACTAACGCGCGTTACATCCGACCACCTGCCGGTGGTTGCGCGGCTCAGACTGAAACACTAAACGAATCCGCCGAGCTGCGGGTCCTTTTCGAGAATGTCCGTGATCAGCGAACGAATTGTTTCCAGGTACCGCTTGTACGGTTCGGGAAGGGTATCATTGATTCGCGCGCTCACCTGTTCTTTCAGTTTTCGCAGCGCAGAATGCACGTCATCGAGTTTCTGCAAATGCTGAGTGTGGTCTTCCTTTCGAAGAATCACGCGAATGTTGTAAGGATAGATATCACGAATCAACTGACCCAGAAAGACCTTTTCTTTATCCGGACGGATGATGATTGTTTCCTCGCGCGTCGGCATACGGTACTTCGCATAAATCAAAGTGAAACCAAACAGCTCCTTCTCGATTCCGCTTACAGCCGGATCGCCAGCATCGTGCCGTCGATACGCGTCCCATTTTTCTTGAATGGATTTCTCAAGAGGATCACGGGCTTCTTCTTTTTGTGCGCCGCCGGTTACTTCGCGCACATCAAAGTGAATTGAATAGGCGCTGATCTTGTCAGGAGAGTGACGCTCGATCATGTCGCGATCCTGCTGCGTGCACAGGAAGAGCGCGGTGTCACCCTCTTTCACAATCAGGTGGCTGTCTACGGGACGCCGCGCCGGATAGCGGCGCATGGTGGTGTAGTCCATGACGCAGAAGGGACTCCCTGCATCGCGGCGATTCGAAAGGAAGATGTGCAAAGCGCCATGGTCGCGCAGGATCGTAACCAGCACGTCCCCGCGTTCCGGATGAAGCAAAGACTGCAGCGTGATATCTTCGTCCTTCAAAAGGTTGGAGCCGTGCGAAGTGATCACCATCCGCGACTTGATGCTCTGGATGAGGCCCAGGAGCGTGTTTCGCACTTTTTCAAGCTCTGCGGCGCTCAGACGCGACAGTTCAGGATGAAGAGACATGGGAATGCTCCACAAGCGTATCCGGATGGATTCTCGTCAAATTCACACCGCCTGTAACGTAGCAGTGAGCGCATCCGTAGATGTGCGCCTGACGTTTCTGATTGGGACCTGGATCCGGGAAAATGGCAGCAATCAAATACTCATCCACTCCGAGAGGCGTTCCGCACACGGGACAGATTCGGGGGCGCTCCGGGCCCTTCATTCTCAGCGCCTTACCGGCGTTGACGGTTGGCGGAGCGGTCTGCAAGGAAGCTGCCGGCTTCTTTGGTGAAGGCAAATTCAATGCATTCAGGAAAACGATGAAAGCAAGAGCGAGCGCCGCAAGTGTTACGAAAGTCATCATTTTAAAAAGCCGCTCACATAAGTTTTCGGCCCACAGACAGTCCATCTTCAGGGGCTGAAACAGAATCCTCAGCGTTCATTCGATTGGACGATCGACAGCTTTTGAATTCCCGAAAAATCTTTCTGAATCTTCTTCAAAATTGTCCGGCTTTGCAAGGAAAATTCCTGAGCAAAAGCGGCGCTTTTCGCAGCAACTATGAGGGTCGCCCCGTCCATCCGCACAGGTCGTGTGCTTTCCGAAAGAGAGCCCGCGTAACCGGGCCATGCTGCCGTTAGTAGCAGAAGAAGCTGGGCCTGCTCGGGCAGCTTCAGCGAGGCAATAAAGGCCCGCTGCAGATCGGATACACCTCTGACCTCGGCCCGAGGTTCCAGGATTTCGTCATCCGCCATGCTGTTCGACCTGTCCGTTCCCCAGAATCCTGATCACCGAGCTCTGGCTCACCAGAGACTTCAAGTCTTCGTCAATTCCGTCCAGGTCCGGGGTCGTGAAGATAGCCTGACCGCTTTCCCGCAGCAACTTCACAAAAGCGGAACGCCGCGCCGTATCGAGTTCGCGAATCACATCATCAATCAAGAGGAGCGGCGTAACTCCCAGTCTCTCTTTCAGATGATGGAACTGCGCGATTCGAAGCGCCAGAGCAGCGGTTCTCTTTTGGCCCTGACTTCCATATTGAAGGATATCCCTTCCTTCCCTTTCGAAGTTGAGCGTATCCCGGTGCGGCCCGGCCGTTGTATAGCCCAGCTGCACATCGCGCATAACGTTCCTTTCATAGGTTTCTTTCAGATCTTCCCTGTGCGAACACAGCAGCTTCAATTCCATAAGATCCCGATCGCCAGAGATCTGTGCGAGAGCGGCTCCAAACGGAATTCTGAAAGCCTTTAAGAACAACTCTCGCGCCTGCCAGATTGCGGATGCATAGTTGACGAGCCTTGCGTTCCAGATCTGAAGATCCTGCGAGGAAGCAGCCCGCTGTTTGATTCGTTTCAAAAGCGTATTCCTCTGGCGCAGCGATTTTTGATATAACATGAGATTCTGCAAATAGGAAGCATCCATACTGGAGATGGTTGCATCGATGAAGCGGCGTCTGTCTCCAGGCGAGCCTTCAATGATCTGCAAATCTGCTGGCGAGAAGACTACGCAGATGAATTCCCCGATGATGGCAGAGCGAGAACTCACGGTTTTCTCGTTGAGCTTCAGTTTGCGCCGCAGGTCGCCTGTAGATGAATCAACGGCAATTTCGATTTCGCCCTTCTGTCCTGCGCGGCTGTATTTCGCTTTTACATAGTAACCGGGACTGCCATGGCGAATTAAATCGTGATCGGTTGCGCTGCGAAACGACCGACCGTGAGAGAGCATCCCAATGGCTTCAAGAAGGTTCGTCTTTCCGGCTGCGTTGTTTCCAAGGAGGAACGTTAAGCGCGCAGGGAATGAAACAGACAGGCTTTCGTAGTTACGAAAGTTTTTCAGGTTCAGCTGTTCAAGACGCAACGCTCACGCCTAGATTTTCATCGGCATAACGACTGCCAGGAAATCTGGATCCGCAGGATCGCCAATGGTGCATGGGGATTGCGGAGACGAAAATCCCAGCATAACATCATCGCCCGGAATGACTTTAAGGACATCCATCAGATAGACGGAATTGAAACCGATCACCATGTCCGGCCCGTTGTATTCGCAATCAAGCGCGCTCTCCGCGCCGCCAAGGTCTGGAGTGCTGGCCTGGAAACCGAGACTTCCTTCGGAAAACGCAAATCGAATCTGACGCGCGGGTTCAATCGCCACAATTGCAGTCTGACGGATCGCACGCTCCAGGTCCACACGGTTGATACGGATCTTGTGATCGAGTTTTCGTGGAATGACCTGTTCATAGTCCGGGAAGGATCCATCGATGAGCTTGGTTACGAGATCGACTCTTCCAATGCGGAAATGAACCCGCTTGTCTTTCTCATCAAACGACAGGCGAGCTTCTTCGCCTGCGTCCATGAGTCTAACGAGCTCCTTAACAGCTTTAGCAGGAAGGATTGCTCCATCCTTGAATGGCAGCGGTGAAGAAAACTCGCGCGATACTTTCGACAGACGTCTTCCGTCCGTCGCCACCACAATGAGAGAGTTCTTCACAGATTTCAGGAAGATGCCGTTGAAGACATAGCGGCTGTCGTCCTGCGCCATAGAATAGTGTGTGCGAAGAATCATCTCCCGCAATACAGCTGGAGAGAAATCAACGAAGGAGGATTCCGGGGCAGATGCAGTCGGAGGATAGTCCGAAGCCGGAGATGTCACAAGGTGCATGCGCGGCCGAGTCTTGGCGTTCGGAGAAACAATCACCAGCTCTCCACCTTCAACCGATACATCAATCGTATCTCCATCGAGATTGCCAATTACCTGGGTGAGTTTCTTGGCAGGCACCGTTGTGCTGCCTTTCTTCTCGAGCGTGATCGGAAGCGTAGTCTTGAGAGCGATCTCGAGATCGGTCGTGGTGAACACAGCCTCACCTTTGTCCGCTTCAATGAGAACGTTTGAATAAACAGACCGAATCTCTCTCGAAGGGATGATACCGTCCACGGTGGTGATGGCTTTCAAGAATTGTTGTCTATCTACTGCGAATTTCATAGGCCCTTCATAATATTAAGATGTTTGTCTTGGTACTTGTATGTTGTTGTACCTGTGAATAAGTCAGAAAAGGTATTCTACAGCTCAATCGGCCGCCGAAACGATTTCTATGGGAACAGGGATGATGTCAAAATAAAAAGGTGCGCGTCAAGAACAAACAACGAACCGGCATTTTAGCGCGATTCTGCTTTCCTTTTTGACGGAAAATCGACTGTACTGCCGGTTCAAAAGCAATTTGCTCACAGCTTACTCACGACCGAAGCGAAAGCCTGTGCGGCCACCGGGTCTGTCGCAAGAGCCTGTTTCATCTTTCTTGCCGCGTGAACCACGCTTGTATGGTCCTTCTTTTTGAAAAAGCGAGCGACGCTGGATTTCGACATACCGCCGTGTTCGATGGCAACGTACATTGCAATGTGCCTGGGGAATGCATGTTCTGTCTTTCGTGACGAGCTCAAAAGATCCTTCTTCGCTATTCCGAAATGATCCGCAACCGCCGATACAATCGAATCCATCGTTGGCCGCGAAACTTTCTGGGCGAGCAATTCGTGGACGCTCTCTTC